>DASYSN010000689.1:0-5219 GCA_036003305.1 Thermoanaerobaculia bacterium | reverse complement strand
ACGATTGCCGCCGTGAGTTTCCGGCCGACTGCCCGAGCCGCAAGCACGCCCGCGAGGAACGCGATCACGAACCGAAGGCGGTCGTGCGCCACCCACGACAGCGGCGGCGCCGTACTAAAGAGCGTCCCGAGCGGAGTCCCGTTCATCGAAATGACGAAAAACACGGCCGTGATCGCGAGCAGCCACCGATCGCGCCTTTCTCCGACTAGCGCGCACGCAAGCAGCGCCGTGACGATCAACCCGAGGTACACCGGCGCGACGTGCGTGTACGTCATGAACCAGCTCCAGTTGTGGTGAGCGGGATTCCCAAAGCCGTCGGGATTCAGCATCGCCCACAGCACCTTCACCGGAAAGACCTCGGCGACACCCATCGCCTCGCCATGTCCGAGGAGCTTCACCCGCAGGCTGGCCCGCACCTGTTCGAGTACCGGCAGCCACGCCGGCGCGGCGATCAAGAGCCCGCACGTCGCCGCGAGTGAGACGCGCAGCCAGTCGCGCCAGTGAACGCCGCGCTCGAGCAGCAGTAACGCGACGCAGCACATCGCGACATGAACGACGCTCTCCGGATGCCCTCCAGCGAGCAGCGAAGCGACGACGATCGTGGTCAGCACGAATGGCGCAACGCCCCGCTCGCAGATCGTCCGTGTCGTCGCGTACGCCGCGGCCGGCAGGAGCAGCGACACCGCCGTCAGCGGGTAGTAGAGGAAGCAATTGTTGAACACCGCGAACGCGAAGACGCTGCTGCCGAAGATCGCGGCCGCGTCGCTCGTCCCTTCGCGTTTGATGAACAGGAATCCAAACAACAGCGCGAGGAAGAGCTTCACCCCTGCCATCGCGACGAGTTGCTTCGGCAGCGGAACGAAAAGCGTTGCGAGAAACACCGGCGCGAACGGCGCCGACTGACCGTTCGCGAGCAACGGATACCCGCAAAACTGGTACGGATTCCACAGCGGCGCACGTCCTCGGAAGAGCTCCTCGCGCACCGTCTGCATCCACGGGAGGATCTGCTTCACCGTGTCGTTGGCCAGGTTGTTCTTCGCTTCAACGGGACCGAAGACGCCGCGATACGGATACCCGTGCACCACCTCGTCGAGCGGCACCGGCATGTCGCGCGTGAAGACGCCTCGCGCGATGAACAGAATCGCGAGCGCCAGGAGCAGTGCGACGATTCGCCACGGCACTCGCTCGAGCCATCGCCGCACCGCGAGTGCGGCCAACAGCGAAGGCAGCACGACCCCGGCGAGGGTCAGCGCGCACTCGGTCATCGGATGCGCTTTTCGAGCTCGCGCCGGAGCAGCTTGCCGAGCGGAGAACGCGGAATCTCGTCGATGCGATGGACGGCACGCGCCCGCTCGAACGGCAGAACGCGAGCATTGAACTCGTCGACGGCTCGCGGGTCATCGCGTGTCACCGCGAGGTGGATGACATGGCCGAGGCGCTCGTCGGGCGCGGCGAAGAGGGCGGCGTCCGGCGTGATCAAAGCGAGGATCCGGTCGAGACGGCGGAGGTCGACCGACTCGCCGCCGATCTTGACGAAATCGGACGGACGTCCTGTGATCGTCAGTATCCGGCCGTCGAGCGCCGCCCGATCCTCGGAGACGAACCAACCATCCACCTTCGGATCGGTCAGGACGCCGCCTTCCACGTAGCCGGTAAACAGCGACGCGCCGTGCAGCGCCAGGCGGTCGTCGGCATCGATCCGCGCTTCGAGGTGCGGCAGCAGCTCGAGCGGCGGCCCGATCGCGACCGTCGACGCGCACTCGCTCATCCCGTAGCTCGCGTGAACCGGCCAGCCGAGGGCGCGGGCGCGCGTGGCGAGCTCGGGATCGAATGCGGCGCCGCCGACGAGGATCGCGCGCATCGCCGGCCTCGCACGCAGCCCTAATTCGACGAGGTCGTGCACTTGAGCCGGAACCAGCGACGCGATCGTCGCATCCGATTCGGCGAACGCACGCGGCTCCCACTCCATCGCGATCACGCGTGCCCCGCTGAGATGCGCCCGTGCGTAGATGCCGAGCCCTCCGACGTGAAACGGCGGCAACACCGCCGCGAACACGTCATCCCGCGTAACGCCGAAGTAGCCATTCACCGCGGCAGCCGACGCGAGAATCGCCGCCTTCGAAAGCGCGACGAGCTTCACCGAGCCGGTCGAGCCGGACGTCGTCACGAACACATGTCCAGGTAGCGCCGGCACGATCAGCCGCTCCCGCTCCTCCGCCGGCATGCGCGGGTTGAGGAGCAGATGCGACTCGTCCGATTCGAAGTCGATCATGCGAGCTTCTTCCACGGCAGCGCCTCGAGAAGATCGGTGAAATCGGGAACGACCAGTCGAGTGTCGTCGATCCGCATTCGCTCAATGAACGGGTCGGTTTCGTACAGAACGTGCGTGATGAGGCCGGCGGTGTGCGAGCGGCAGCCGGCGGCGACGTACGCCGCGTGGAGCTGGCCGATCGGGTGATCCATGTACGAGGTGATCACGATCTCTTTCGCGGTCCGCGGCACGTCCTGTACCGCCGGCTTGACCACCAATACGTCGACACCTTCTTCCTCGTCGCCACGATCGAGCGCGAAACGGAGCCGCGTTTCGGCCCGCAGGCGCGTCCAGGTCGCGGAGTCGTACGGACACGGGTCTTCCACGAAATCGATCCTCTCTAGCGGCAGGGTCGACACGGCGCGCTCAAACGCCTCGCGGTTGCCGTTGAAATCGAGGCGCAGGCGAACGCGGTCGGGCAGCACGCCGCCCGGCATCTTTACCTTCGCCGTGTCGAATTCGTCCGGCGGATCGCTTCCCGGCCAATGGCTGCGCGGAATCGTCAGGCCGTCGAACATCCTCGGACTCCACTGCGACGCGAACCACAACGAACGCCGGGTCAGCGCGGTCGTTTCTCCCCGCGCGAGTCGCGCGAGCTGTTCGTCGATCGTGGCGTCGCCGAGCTCCGGCCACGGGTGGACGTCCGCGAATCCCTCGCCCACGCGAATCAACGCCCCGCGCCTCGGCGCATCCCCCGCCAGCGCGCTGAGTCGGCGCTTCGGCTTCAGCGCGTACGGCCAGTACCAGATCACCCGATCAGACTACCGATGACGAAGAGAATCCCAAAAGCCCACTGCAGCGCGCCGGCCATCGCGAGGCAGCGATTCAGCTCGCGTCCATGGCTCCTTCTGATGCGATTGATCAACTCGAGCGCGATGAATGCGGCGCCGAGCGGCAGCAGCAGCCACGAGCGATTTCGGGCACCGGCGACGAACAGTTGCGCGATGAACGGCGTGAATGCGAAGAGCGCGATCTCGAAACGGGCGAAGCCTTCGCCGAGCCGTACCACCATCGTCTTCTTGTTGCTGGCGCGGTCGCTCTCGACATCGCGGAGGTTGTTGATGACCAGCAGCACCGTCGCGAGCGAGCCGGCGATGTAGCCCGCGAGGATCACCGCGCGGTCGACCGTCAACGCCTGCACGTAATACGTCCCGGCGACCGCCACAAATCCGAAAAAGATCATGACGAACAGCTCGCCGAGGCCGTTGTACGCGAGCGGATACGGTCCGCCGGTGTAGATGTACGAACAGAGAATCGACGCCACGCCGATCGCGAGCAGCGGCCATCCGCCGCGCATGATCAGCGGGATGCCGCAGAGCGCCGCCAGCCCGAAGCAGACATACGCGGCGCTCATGACCGCCTCGGCGGAAATCAGCCCCGCCTGCGTCACGCGGACCGGCCCGAGCCGCTCGGTCGTATCAGCGCCCTTCTTGAAGTCGAGCGCGTCGTTGATGAAGTTCGTCGCGATCTGGATGAACAGCGCGCCGAAAAGCGTGCACGCCGCGAGACCGACGTGAATCGGCCTAGGCGCGAGCGCCAGGCCGAGCATCACCGGCACGACCGCCGCCGAAAGCGTCTTCGGACGCGCTGCGAGAAACCAGTTCCTGATCATTCCTCGATCAGGGAAACCGCGGGAACTTCTTGTAGTCCGGCTTGCGCTTCTCGACGTACGCGTTCCGCCCCTCCTGCGCCTCTTCGCTGAGGTAATAGAGCAGCGTCGCGTCGCCGCCGAAGTCGAGGAGGCCGATCTGGCCGTCGCAGTCGGCGTTCATCGCGGCCTTCAGGAAGCGAAGCGCCATCGGCGAGAGCGCCAGCATCTCGCGGCACCACTTGAGCGTCTCCTCTTCGAGCTGCGCGAGCGGAACGATCGTGTTGATGAGGCCCATGTCGAGCGCCTGCTTCGCGTCGTACTGGCGGCAGAGGAACCAGATCTCCCGCGCCTTCTTCTGGCCGACGATGCGCGCGAGATACGACGACCCGAGGCCCGCGTCGAACGAGCCGACGCGTGGGCCGGTCTGGCCGAATCGCGCGTTATCCGCCGCAATCGTGATGTCGCAGACGACGTGCAGCACATGCCCGCCGCCGATCGCGTAGCCGGCGACCATCGCGATGACCGGCTTCGGCATCGAGCGGATCTGCTTCTGCACGTCGAGGATATTGAGGCGCGGGATCTTCTCCTTCTCGTCGATGTAGCCGCCGTTGCCGCGCGTCCGCTGGTCGCCGCCAGAGCAGAACGCGTCAGGCCCTTCGCCGGTGAGGACGATCACGCCGATGTCGGCGTCGTCGCGCGCCATGTCGAGCGCCTGCTTCATCTCGCCGACGGTCAGCGGGCGGAACGCATTGCGGACCTCCGGTCGATTGATCGTGATCTTCGCGATGCCGTCGTCAGTGCACTCGTACTTGATGTCTGTGAAATCGTGGAGTTTTCGCCAGGTCTCAGCCATGGAACGAAAACTATCGCGCGCGGACGAACTCACGCAAGCGAGCACGAAAGGCGTCCGGCTGTTCCCACGGAACGCGGTGGCCCGCGTTCGGGCAAATCCACAGCTCCGCGTGCGGCAGGAGGCTCACGGCGCGTTTGCCGATCTCAACGTACGCGTTGTCCCGCTCTCCGACGACCCATAGCAGCGGATTCGTGATCTCGTGCAGGCGCGGCGCGAGCCACGGCAGAACGCCGGGCGAGCTTTCGCGGAGCTGCCGCGCGAGCTCGTGCCGGTCGTAGTCGTCCTCGAAACGTTCGACGACGTGTCCGCCGAAGACCGGCTGCGCATTCCAGTCGCGCATGACTTCGTCCCAGGCATCCGACTCGAACCGCTTCGCCCACGCTTCGTCACGCGCGCGCCGCTCCTCGCGACCTTCCTCGAGATTCAGACCCGCCGAGATGATGACAGCACGGTCGAACGCCGCG
>DASYSN010000688.1:0-2986 GCA_036003305.1 Thermoanaerobaculia bacterium | reverse complement strand
CCAGGGGCGAGGGCGTGCTCGACATGAAGTGGTTTCGGGACACGCTGAAAATGCTGGAGGAGAAGACACGATGAAAAAGCTCGCATTAATGGTTCTTCTTTTCGTTGCCGCCCCGCTCCTCGCGGCCGAGCTCGAGGTCGGTACGAAGGCGCCGGCGTTCGAGCTGGTCAACGCCGTCGACGGCCGGCCGGTCGCCTTCGCCCCCGGCGACGGCAGGCTGTCGGTCGTCGTCTTCACCTGCAATCAGTGTCCGTACGCAAAGGCATTCGAGCCGCGCCTCATCGCGCTGGGCAACGAGTACGCGAAGCGCGGCGTCGTCTTCTACGCGATCGACCCGAACGACGACGCGGCGTATCCGATCGAGACGATGGGCGAGATGAAGAGCCGCGCCACGTCGCGGCATTATCCGTTTCCCTACCTGAAGGACGGCGACAGCAAGGTTGCGCGCGAGTACGGCGCGCGCGTGACGCCGCACGTATTCGTCATCGACGGCAAAGGCATCGTCCGCTACCGCGGCTATGTCGACGATTCGACCAAACCGACCGAGCGGTCGCACACCGGCCTGACCGACGCGTTGAACGAACTGATCGCCGGGAGAGAAGTGAAAGTCTCGGCGACCAAAGCATTCGGCTGCACGATCAAGTTCAAAGGCTGAGAGGAGTGCTGTGAGAAATGACGTCGGGAAACTGATCCTCCGCCTCGCGGTCGGATGTCTCATGGCCTTTCACGGCCTCTCGAAGTTGCGCCACGGTGTCGGCTGGATGGCCGGACCGCTGTCCGCGCATCACCTGCCGGCGGCGCTCGCCTACGGCGTCTACGTGGCCGAGGTGGTCGCGCCGATTCTGCTGATCCTCGGCATCTTCACGCGTCCCGCTGGACTGGTGATCGCGTTCGAGATGGTGGTGGCGCTCTACCTCGTCATGGACGGCCGCACGTTCACGCTCGACAAACAGACGGGCGCTCTCCAGTCGGAACTGCAGTTCCTCTACATGCTCGGCGGCCTCGCGATCTTCTTCCTCGGCAGCGGGAGGTATGCGCTTTCGAAGGGAAAGGGGCGCTGGGACTGACCGCTGGACTCTTGTAGTAGCGTCTACTACAATTCGTAGTAGATTGGAGTCAGCATGAATCGCCCACGTCTCTCCCCCGCCGAGTCGCGGATCCTCGAACAGTGCTGGAGCCTCGGCGCCTGTTCGGTCCGCGAGATCCTCGAAAGCCTTCCCGAAGACGAGCAGGTTGCGTACACCACCGTCCAGACGCTGGTCATGCGTCTCGAGGCGAAGGGAGCGCTGCGGAAGGTCAAGAAGATCGGGAACGCGCAGATCTACGAAGCGGCGATCGAACGGAATGACCTGCGCAGCAACATCGTCCGCGAGCTGCTCGATCTCTTCGGCGGCTCGCCCCGCCTCCTCGTCTCGGAGCTGATCGACAGCGGCGCGATCACGCTGAAGGACCTCAAGGCGCTGCAGGAGGCGGCGGCGTCGAAGCGGGGAGGGAAGCGGCGTGCTTGATAATTTCGTCAATCTTTCCGATTCGATCGAGATGCAGCTCCTCTACGCCTCGATCGTTGCGGGCGTCGCCTGGGCTTTCACGTCGCTCCGCGGCGTGTCGGCGACGACGAAGTACTGGATTTGGGTCGTCAGCTCGCTCAACTTCGCGCTGCCGCTGGCGTTCGTCTCGTGGCGCTTCTGGCCGCGCCGCGCGACGGTTGGGCTTCTTCCGCACGCGTTTCTCGCGACAGGCCTGAACGTCCGCGTGGGAACGCTCGAGGTGCTGTGGCTGACGTGGGCGATCGGTGTTGTGTTCATGACGGTGCGCCTGGTGTTGCGCATTCGCGATGAACGGCGGCGCGAGCGTCTTGTCCCTGCCGTTGAAGGGCTCCTGAGGCCACGCATCCATGTCCCGAGCGGTATCGACGCGATCCTCACGACAGAGGAACTGCAGGCGGTCATCCTCCATGAGGAGCAGCACGCGCGGCGGCGCGACAACCTGATCCGACTCGGATACGAACTGGCACTCTGCGCTGCGTGGTTCAACCCGCTCGTTTGGTACGCCGGACGGCGGCTCGCGCTCTATCGCGAGCTGTCGTGCGACGAATGGGTCGCGCGTAAGGCGCGTGCCGCGGAGTTGCTCGGCGCACTGGCGAAGCTCGCGGAGCCGGCTGGCGCGCCATTGCTGCAGTCGTCGTCGGCATCGTTCATCGGCGATCGGGTCACACGCCTGACGCAGCCGCCGGCCCACCGGATCGGCAGCGCCGTTCTCGCGATCGCGTTCAGCGTCTTTCTCGTCTCGATGACGGTGGAGACGGTGAACGCCCTCAGCGCGCCGCGCTGTCCCCATCCGGCAGAAGGGAGATGAAAGTGTTCTGGCTGGCGATTCTCTTCGCTGCGAACAGTGTCATTCGTGTCTCGACGCCGCGCGTCGTCCTAGAACACGTGAACGTCATCGACGGCACCGGCGCTCCCGCTCAACCCGACCGCAACGTCGTCATCGAGAACGGCAGGATCGCGGCGATCACGCCGGGCGCTGATACACCGGCGAGCGACGGCGCCACGATCCTCGACCTGCGCGGCCACTCCGTCATCCCAGGCATCGTCGGCATGCACGATCACCTCTATTACATCCGCTATCCGAACGTCGACGCGGAGGGGAACTTCGACCGGCCCGGGCTGATGGACGAGATGGCGTTTTCCGCGCCCCGCCTGTACCTCGCCAACGGCGTCACGACGATCCGCACCGCCGGGAGCATCAATGCCTACGAAGACGTCCGGCTGAAAGAGGCAATCGACGCCGGCACGATGCCGGGGCCGCACATGGACGTCACCGGTCCCTATCTCGAGGGAACGAATCCGTACGGCCCGCTGACGCACTACCAGTTCCGCGATGCGGAGGACGCGCGGCAGACGGTCGCCTACTGGGCTGCTCGCGGCGTCACCTCGTTCAAGGCGTACTCGCACATCACGCGCGACGAGCTGCGCGCCGCGATCGA
>DASYSN010000687.1:0-3342 GCA_036003305.1 Thermoanaerobaculia bacterium | reverse complement strand
CCGAAGAGCTCCACGACGACGTGATGGCGAAAACCGAATGAGCGAGAAGAGCTACCGCGACGCGATCCGCGACGCGATGATGGAAGAGATGGACCGCGACCCGAACGTCCTCATCATGGGCGAGGACATCGGCGTCTACGAAGGGACGTTCCGCATCACCGCGGGCATGCTGAAGAAGTACGGCCCGAAACGCGTGATCGACACGCCGATCGCCGAGGCTGGGATGGCGGGGACGGCGGTCGGAATGGCGATGCTGGGGTTACGTCCGATCGTCGAGATGATGACGATGAACTTCGCCATCGTCGCGGCCGACCAGATCCTGAACCACGCCGCGAAGGTGCGCTACTTCTCCGGCGGCCAGGTCGACGTCCCGATGGTGATCCGCGGACCGCAGGGCGCCGGCGTGCAGCTTTCCGCGCAGCACTCGCAGACGTTCGAAGCCTTCTACGGACACTTTCCGGGCCTCGCGGTCGTCTGTCCGGCCACGCCGGCCGACGCGAAGGGGATGCTGAAAACGGCGATTCGCGGCAAGGATCCGGTGATCTTCCTCGAGAGCGCGTCTCTCTACGGCATGAAGGGCGAGGTGCCGGACGATCCCGATTTCGCCGTGCCGTTCGGGAAGGCGTGCGTCGCGCGCGAGGGGAGCGACGTCACGATCGTCTCGTACGGACGCATGCTGCAGCTCTCGCTGATTGCCGCCGAAAAGATGTCGAAGGAAGAAGGAATCGAGGCGGAGGTCATCGACCTGCGCTCGATCCGTCCGCTCGACCTGCAGCCGGCGTTCGAGTCGATTGCGAAGACGCATCGTGCGATCGTCGTCCAGGAGCAGTGGAAACCGTTCGGCGCCGCCGCGGAGATCGCGGCGAGCCTCACCGAGGAGATGTTCGACGAGCTCGACGCGCCGGTCGCGCGCGTGACGGGCGAGGACGTCCCGATGCCGTATGCGCGCAGCCTCGAGCTGCTCGCCACACCTCACGAGCCGGAGATCATCGCGGCCGTCAAGAAAGTGATGTACGCGAATGCCTGAGATCTTCATGCCGAAGGTCGGCGACGCGATGACTGAGGGGAAGGTCGTCCGCTGGTACAAACAGGCGGGCGACAAAGTCGCGAAGGGCGAGCCGGTGCTGGAGATCGAGACCGACAAGGTGAATCTCGATCTCGAAGCGGAAGCGGATGGCACCCTCGGCGACGTCCGCGCCAAGGAAGGGCAGATGGTGCCGGTCGGCGAGACGCTCGCGCAGATTCTTGCGCCGGGGGAAAGTGTGGCGCCGGCGCCCTCGCCGGCGCAGCGCCGCGCGACCGACAAGAAAGACAGCATCAAGCACACGACCGGCGAGTACCAGGAAGCGATCGAGCAGAAGGGTCCGCGGCGCGACAAGTCGCAGGCGGTTCCACCGCAGAACGTGATCGCGATTCCGGTCGCGAGCGGCGAGCGCCGACGCTCGTCGCCGCTCGCCCGTCGCATGGCGCGCGACCTCGGCGTCCCGCTCGAGTCGTTGCAGGGGAGCGGCCCGCAGGGCCGGATCATCGCGAAGGATGTGGAGAACGCCAAAGGTGTGGCACCGGCAATCCTGCCGGCGGGACGAGACGCCGGCAGGATTGCCGGCGCCACACCGAAGCTCGAATCAAAGTCGATCCCACTCTCCGCGATGCGACGCACGATCGCGAAGCGACTCGCCGAATCGACCGGACCGATCCCGCACTTCTACCTGACCGTCGACTACGACGTGACGCAGCTCGTCTCGATGCGGCAGCAGCTCGCCGACATCGAAGCATCGAAGGTCAGTCTCAACGACTTCATCATCCGCGCGGTCGCGCTCGCGCTGCGGCACCACCCGAACGTGAACGCGTCGTGGGGCGAAGACGCGATCGAGCAGCATGGCGAGGTGCATGTCGGCGTCGCCGTCGCCACGTCCGAAGGCCTGATCACGCCGGTGATCCGCAATGCGGACCAGAGGAGCGTGTCGGACATCGCGAAGGAAGTGCGCGTACTCGCCGACAAGGCGAAGAACCGCAAGCTCCTCCCGAACGAGTACCAGGGCTCGACGTTCACGATCTCGAACCTCGGCGCGTGGGGGATCGAGGAGTTCACCGCGATCATCAATCCGCCGAACTCCGCCATCGTCGCCATCGGCGCCGCGGAGTCGCGGCCGGTCGTCGTCAACGGCCAGATCGTCGTCCGCGATCGGATGAAGGTCACGATGTCGTGCGATCACCGCGTCATCGACGGCGCCCTCGGCGCCGAGTTTCTCAAGACGCTCCGGCAGTACATCGAGCAGCCGCTGCGGCTGATGATTTGAGTCCTCGGTCCTCAGTCCTCAGTCCTCGGACCCGCCCAGCCGAGGACCGAGGACCGAGGACCGACAGCGGGAATGAACGCGCCCCTAACCCTGCTACACTAATCGCGCTCCCGCCATGCCCACGTACGAGATCGTTGGCGTACTGATCGTCATTCTGGTGATCTGGGTGGTGCTCAAACTGCTGAAGGTAGCGGTGCGTCTGATGCTCCTCTTCCTTTTCATCGCGGTGGTGGTGTGGGCGGTGTATCACTTCATGAGGTGACCTTTTGAGCGACGACCGGAAGTACAAACACAAGGGATATCAGGACAGCGGCGGCTACAGCTCGCACTCGAGCGGTAGCAGCAGCCGCCCGCAAACTCCGCGGCCCGAGATGCGCCCGCAGCGCCTGGAAGGGGCGCCGCGCGGACGGACGGCCGGCGGCTTCGGTCCGGAAGCCTTCAAGTGCAATGCGTGCGGCGAGCTGCGGCAGGGCCTCGGCCAGGAAGTGGCGTTCGAGGATCTCTGCGCGAAATGCGGCGCCGACCTGCACACCTGCGGCAACTGCCGCTTCTTCGATACGACGACGCTGTGGGAGTGCCGCGCCGAGATCAAGGCGCGCGTCTCCCCGAAACACAAGGGCAATCAATGCGCCCTCTTCGCGCCAAAAGTCGTGAGAGACCTCTCCGCGGACAAGGCGGGCCGCTACCAATCGCCCGACGACGCGCGGAAGGCCTTCGACGCGCTGTTCAACAAGAAGTAGCTGAGTGCTTAGTGCGTAGTGCTTAGGAGGCGGCGACGCCGTTGCCTCTCCTGAGCACTAAGCCCTGAGCACTAAGCACTACCTCCTTGCCGCCGTTTCCGGCGCTCTCTTCGCGCTCGCGTTTCCCGACTACTCGATCGCGTGGCTGGCGTTCATCGCCTTCGTGCCGCTGCTGTACGCGATCGTGAACGCGAAGAGCCGTCGCCAGGCGTTCCTCTTCGGCTGGATCTCGCAGACGATCGCATGGCTGATGATGGTGCCGTGGGTCGTGCGCGTGATGTCGCACTACGGCGGGTTGCCGT
>DASYSN010000686.1:0-7371 GCA_036003305.1 Thermoanaerobaculia bacterium | reverse complement strand
TGCCGTGGCAGCCGGCGACATTTTGTCGATGGCGTGCGCGCGCGACGGCCTCCACGTCATCAAGACCGAAGCGTACGGCCCGCAGATTCGCGGCGGCGAGTCATCCTGCACCGTGCGCATCAGCGCAAACGACATTCACGCACAGGCGGATCTCATCGATGCGCTCGTCGTCTTCAACTGGGCCGACTTCGCGCGTTTCGCGTCGGAGCTGACGCTCGCGCCCGACGCGCTCATTCTCCACGAGGCGAACGACACGCCGCCGGAGAACCTGGCGCCGCAAGCGCAGGTGATCGGGGTGCCGTTCACGACCACGGCTCGCGAGTCGGGTGCGCCGTCCGGGAAGAACATCCTTGGCATCGGCATGATCGCCGCGATTCTCGGCCTACCGATCGAGTCGATCCGCGCCGCGATCCAGCGCCGCTTCGCGAAGAAGACGGCGGCCGTGATCGAAGGTAACCTGAAAGTATTCGACAAAGGCATCGAGCTCGCGGCGCTCGTCGACGCGCCGTCGAAGAAGCTCCAGTACACGGCCGGCGAGCCGCGGCTTTTCATGTCGGGCAACGAGGCGAGCGCGGTCGCCGCGATCGAAGCGGGCTGCCGCTTCTTCGCCGGCTATCCGATCACGCCGTCATCCGAGATCCTGCACTTCCTCAGCGAATGGCTGCCGCGCATCGGCGGTTCGTGCCTGCAGACGGAAGACGAGCTCGCGGCGATCGGCGCCGTGGTTGGCGGATCGTTCGCCGGCGTGAAGTCGATGACCGCGACGTCGGGCCCCGGCCTCTCGCTCATGTCCGAGATGCTCGGCCTCGCCTCGATCGCGGAGATTCCGGCGGTCGTAGTCAACGTCCAGCGCGGCGGACCGTCGACCGGTATCCCGACGAAGAGCGAGCAGTCGGACCTGATGCACTCGGTGTTCGGCGGGCATGGCGACATGCCGCGCGCGGTCATCAGCGTGTGCGACATCGAGGACTCCTTCCACGCCACCGTCGACGCGTTCAACATCGCCGAAGAGTTCCAGCTCCCGGTCATCGTTCTTTCCGATCAGTCGATCGGACAGTCGAAGCAGACGCTCGCCGCGAACGTGCTCGTGCACGACGTCGTCGATCGCCGCGTCGCGACGCCCGAAGAGCTGAAGGACTTCAAGCGCTACCTCGACACGCCGACCGGCATCTCGCCGGTGAGCACTCCCGGCATGTCCGGCGGCATGTTCCAGACGAATGGTCTCGAGCACGACGAGAAGGGGCGGCCCTCCGCGATGTACTCGGTGCACGAGAGGATGAATGAGAAGCGCTATCGGAAGCTCGACGCGCTCGCCAAGAAGTACCCGCTGTTCCGCCGCTACGGAGCGACGAAACCGGAAGTGGGCATCCTCTGCTGGGGCTCGACCACCGGCGCCGTGCGCGAGGCGGTGGATAAGCTGAGTGCCGAAGGCATCGCGGTCGCCGCATTTGTCCCGCGGCTGCTCATGCCGCTGCCGGCCGCCGAAGTCCAGGCGTTCATCGACAGTTGCCGCGAGGTCGTGATCACGGAGCTGAGCTACGCGAAGCAGTTCACCCAGTACCTCCGTACGGTGGTCGACCTGCCGCGCAATCACACGCACGTTTTCGCACGCTCGGGCGGCAAGGCCCTCGGCGTTCGCGAGATCATCGACCAGGTCCGGAGCGTCCTTCCCAAAGTCGCAGACGTCGAGATTCCCGAGGGGGTGCTCGCATGAGCGCGTGTTACACCCCGCAAACCTACAAGAACGACCTGAAGCCGGTCTGGTGTCCCGGCTGCGGCGACTTCGGCGTCCTCAACTCGCTCTACAAGGCGCTCGCCGACACGAAGTGCGAGCCGCATGACACGGTCGTCGTCTCCGGCATTGGCTGCTCGTCGCGGCTGCCTGGATATGTGGAGACCTACGGATTCAACTCGCTGCACGGCCGCGCGCTTCCGATTGCGACCGGCGTGAAGCTGGCGTCGCCGGGCCTGAATGTCATCGCGGTCGGCGGCGACGGCGACGGCATCGCGATCGGTGGGAACCACTTTCTCCACACCGCACGCCGCAACACCGATCTCACGTACATCATGATGGACAACGAGATCTACGGGCTGACGAAAGGCCAGGCGGCGCCGACGACGCCGATCGGCGACAAGACGAAGTCGACGATCTACGGCAATCCGGAGGCGGGCGTCGATCCGTGCGCGCTCGCGATCTCGTTCGGCGCGTCATGGGTGGCGCGCGGGTTCTCAGGCGACGTAAAAGGGACGACGGAGCTGATGCGCCTCGCCATCGAGCACAAGGGCTTCTCGTTCCTCAACATCATTTCGCCGTGCGTGACGTGGCGCGGCGACGACCAGCACAAGGAGATCCGCGCCAAGGTCCGTCCGTTGCCGGCCGATCACGACAACAACTCGCGGGAGTCGGCGCTGCGTCTCACGAACGAGAACGGCATCGTCACGACCGGCGTGCTGTATCAGAACTCGCAGCCGACGCTCGTCGACGAGATCCTCGACATCCGCTGGAAGGCGCAGGGTGACAAGCAGCCGCCGACCAAGAAGGACATGCTGCGCCAGTTCGCTCCGGCTTTCTAGATCCTCCGTGAACATCTCGCTGTTCGTTGGCGACATCACCGACGTGCAGGCCGATGCGGTCTGCACGTCGACGAATCCGCGGCTCTCATTGATGATGGGCACCGGCGGCGCCGTCCGCGAGCGCGGCGGCTTTCAGGTGCTCCGCGAGTGCGAGAAGCTGACGGCCGGTCATTCGCTCCCGCCGGGATCTGCGTATGTCACCAGCGGCGGCGCGCTTCCTTTCAAAGCGGTCATTCACTGCGTCGCGAGCGATACGTCGCACCGTTCGTCGCCGGCCCTCGTGCGGCTATGTGTGAAGAACGCCCTGGCACGCGCAGACGCGAGCGGCTGTAAGACCGTCGCAATGCCCGTCTTTGGCAGCGGTCATGCGCGAGTCAGGTTCGACCAGGCGCTGAAGACGATGCGCGACACGCTGCGCGCGTCGGAAAGTGCGGTCGAGCAGGTCGTCATCGTCGTCTACGATCCCGACTATGCCGAAGACGCGCGCGAGATCCTCAAATCACCTTCTGCCTGAACGCAAACGCAACCGCCTCGCTCTTGGAATGCACCTCGAGCTTGTCGAGGATGTTCTGCACGTGATTACGCGCCGTCAGAGCCGAGATCGAGAGGCGTTCGCCGATTTGAGTGACGTGCAGGCCATTGGCGAGCATGCCGAGGACTTCGATTTCGCGGCGCGTGAGGCGCTTGGCGCGCATGTCCGTGACTTCCGCATGCTGGCGCGGCGCTTCATCGGCCACTGTATCGAGCGGACGCACCAGGTGCGAGAGCAGAAAACGATAGGGCGGGGGGGCGGGGAGATGGAGGATCGTCACCTCGACGTCGACGTGCGTTTTCTCCTTCGTCTGAATGCGCAATTCGAACCGGTGCACGGGCTCGCCGCGATTGGCGATCTGCACGACCGGGCAGGGATCGACGCAATATCGATTGCCGAAGCGGTCCGATCCGCATAAGACCGCGCCGCAGGTCGCTCCGCGAATCTCGGACTCCGCATGACCGAGGAGGCGTTCGAGCGGTTTGTTCCAGAGGACGATCCTATTATTGCGGTCGGTGACGAAAAGCGGGTCGGGTGACTGCTCGAGCGACTCGAGCAATGGCCGGATTTCATTGAACACCGGTGCGGTGACGCTCATTACGTACCTCCCGTGAATCCCAATGTAGCGCCGTTCACTACGAAAAACACTACGTTTAGTGCGTTCTCACCAGGCACATTGGTGAGGATCACGGATGTCCGTGACACGCAACACGACGTTAATTTGTCGCTGTCACACTCAGTGAATAGACATCTGAATTGGAGAGCGCTCATGTCAGAACAACCGAATCGTTGGCTCCGGGTCGTCGGCGCGTTGCTGATGAATCTGTCACTCGGGTCGTTGTATGCGTGGAGTATTTTCGTGGCACCGCTCGAAAAGGAATTCGGGTGGAACCGCGCGCAGACGTCGTGGATCTTCACGGTCGCGATCTTCACGTTCGGCGCGGCGTTCGTCGTCGCCGGACGCCTGCAGGACCGCCTCGGGCCGTTCCGCATCTCGATCATCGGATCGGTTGCGCTCGGCGCGGCGTTCATCATGGCCAGTTTCACGCAGAGCTTCACGTGGATCATCCTCTCGCTCGGCGTGGTGCTCGGCTTCGGCAACGGATTCGGTTATGCCACGCCGATCCCGGTGCTCTCCAAGTGGTTCCCCGATAAGCGCGGCCTCGCCGTCGGTCTCGCGGTCGCCGGCTACGGCGCCGGCTCCGCACTGATCGGCCTCTTCGGTCCGGGCCTCCTCAAAGCGTTCGGATGGCGCGAGACGTTCCTCATCCTCGGCATCACCTACTTCGTCGCGACTTTCCTCTCCGCGTTCGTCCTCGACAACCCGCCGGTCGGCTGGAAGCCCGAAGGATGGGCTCCGCCGGCGCAGTCCAAGGTCCTGGCGACGACGTACGACTACACGCCGGGCGAAATGGTTCGCACCAAACAGTTCCCGCTCATGTGGGTCGGCTACTGCCTCGGCGCAGCCGCGGGCCTCATGACCATCAGCCAGCTCGTACCGTTCGCGAAGAGCGTCGGACTTCCGGCGACCGCCGCGACGCTCACGCTCCTCATCGCGGCGTTCGGCAATGCCGGCGGCCGCATCCTCTCCGGCGCGATCTCGGACCGCATCGGACGCCTGCAGACGCTCCGCCTGATGATCATCATCTCCGCCATCGCCATGCCGATCATTGGCAACGTCAAGAGCCTCACGTTGGTGTACGGCATGATCATCGTCGTCTACTACTGCTTCGGCACGCTCCTCTCGGTCTTCCCGTCGACGACCGCCGACTTCTTCGGCACGAAGAACCTCGGTGTCAACTACGGGTTCGTGTTCACCGCGTACGCGGTCGCCGGCATCGTCGGACCGATGATCGGCGGTTACATGTTCAAGACCTACAACAACTACACCGTGGCCTTCTACGCCGCCGGCATCCTGGCGCTGATCGCGTTCGCATGCATGCTCTTCGCGACCAAGCCGCAGCCGACGACGAAGGAGCGCGAGATCCCCACCGGCGCTCTTCCGGCCGGCCGCTAACGAATTGAAAGGACGATCGACACCATGACTGTCGTCACCACAGAAACCAACGAAGCCCAGATTGCCGTTCACTGGAAAGAGGAAGGCTACGTCTATCCGCCGGCCGACTTCATCGCGCAGGCGAACCTGACGGATCCAAGCATCGACAAACGCTTCTCGCTCGACAACTTCCCGCAGTGCTTCGACGAATACGCGAACCTGCTCACCTGGTACAAGAAGTGGGACAAGACGCTCGACGCGTCGAATCCGCCGTTCTGGAAGTGGTTCACCGGCGGGCAGCTCAACGTCAGCTACAACTGCATCGACCGCCACCTGCCGGAATCGCGCGGCAAAGCGGCGTTCATCTTCGTCCCCGAGGTCGAGAACGAGCCGACCGTCACCCTCACGTATCAGGAGCTGTATGTCCGCGTGAATGAGATGGCGGCCCTGCTTCGGCAGTTCTGCGGGATCAAGACCGGCGACCGCGTCACGATCCACATGCCGCTCGTGCCGGAGCTCCCGATCACGATGCTCGCGTGCGCGCGCCTCAGCGCGATCCACTCGGTCGTGTTCGGCGGATTCAGCGGCGTCGCGTGCGGCCAGCGCGTTGCCGACTCCGGCAGCAACGTCCTCGTCACGATGGACTCTTACTACCGCAACGGCGGCCTCGTCGACCACAAAGAGAAGGCTGACATCGCAGTTGCCACCGCGGCCGCGGAAGGCCAGGCGGTCGAGAAGGTGCTCGTGTGGCGCCGTCACGCCGGCCAGTACGGCTCGCAGACGCCGATGCACGCCGAACGCGACTTCTTCGTCGACGACGTGCTGAAGAACTTCACGCGCCAGACGGTCGAGCCGGTTCCGATGCCGGCCGAGGCGCCGCTCTTCCTCATGTACACCAGCGGCACGACCGCGAAGCCGAAGGGCTGCCAGCACTCCACCGGCGGCTATCTCGCGTACGTCACCGGCACCGCGAAGTACATCCTCGACATCAAGAAGGACGACATCTACTGGTGCATGGCCGACATCGGCTGGATCACCGGTCACTCCTACATCGTCTACGGACCTCTGGCGCTCGGCACGTCGTGCGTCCTCTTCGAAGGCGTTCCGACGTATCCCGATGCCGGCCGTCCGTGGCGTATCGCCGAGCGGCTCGGCGTCAACATCTTCCACACCGCGCCGACCGCCATCCGCCAGCTCCGCAAAGTCGGTCCGAACGAGCCGGCGAAGTACGACTACAAGTTCAAGCTCATGGTCACCGTCGGCGAGCCGATCGAGCCCGAAGTGTGGCGCTGGTATTACGACTTCGTCGGCAAGAAGCAGTCGGTCGTCGTCGACACGTGGTGGCAGACCGAGACCGGCGGATTCCTCTGCAGCACGAAGCCGGCACTTCAGCCGATGAAGCCGGGCAGTGCCGGACCGGGCATGCCAGGCATTCACCCGGTCATCTATGACGAGCAGCGCAACGAGCTGCCGCCGGGCGTCAAAGCGGGGAACATCTGCATCCGCAATCCGTGGCCCGGCATCTTCCAGGGAATCTGGGGCCAGCCCGAGCGGTTCGTCCAGACCTATTACGAGAAGTACTGCCGGAACAAGGAGAGCAAGGACTGGCGCGATTGGCCCTATTTCGCGGGCGACGGCGCCGTCCAGGCGGCCGACGGCTACTTCCGGATTCTCGGCCGGGTCGACGACGTGATCAACGTCGCGGGACACCGGCTGGGGACCAAGGAGCTCGAGTCGGCGACGATCACCGTCGACGAGATCGCGGAGGCGGCAGCTGTCCCCGTGATGGACGAGATCCGTGGGCGCGCGGTCGAGATGTACGTCGCGCTCAAGCCCGGCTTCGAGGCGAACGGTGAGATCGAGCAGAAGGTAAAGAAGGCAATCGAGACGGAGATCGGAAAGATCGCGCGTCCAAAGAACGTCTGGATCGTCCCGGACATGCCGAAGACGCGCTCCGGAAAGATCATGCGGAGGGTGATCGCCGGGATCTCGAACTTCGCCGACGTCGGAGACGTGACGACGTTGGCGAACCCCGAGATCGTCGAGGACATCCGCCACCACGTGCAGAGCGAGAAGCTCGCGCACGGTGAGTCACCGCGGGAGCTCTCAGACAAGGAGAAGCAGGAGATCGCAGCGTTCGGCCACGCGGAGTAGCCACCAAGGCCGAGATCGGCTCGGAATACCCCGAGACGGAGCTCGACCACCAGGACGTCGAGTACCAGTCGGCGCGAACCGTGCCGACTGGGCCCGATCCGGATTACCTAGTCGA
>DASYSN010000685.1:0-1850 GCA_036003305.1 Thermoanaerobaculia bacterium | reverse complement strand
GGCGGGACGAAAATCACCGACGCATTCGCGCCGGTTTTCTCGACAGCCTCGTGGACCGTGTTGAAAATCGGCCAGCCTTCGTGCGTCGTGCCGCCCTTGCCGGGCGTGACGCCGCCGACGACCTGCGTGCCGTACGCCGCGGCCTGCTTTGCGTGAAACGTGCCTTCGCGGCCGGTGAGTCCCTGAACGATGAGTCGCGTCGATTTATCGATGAATACGGACATAAGAATTCGTATGACGTTCGTAGCGTCCGGCGTTAGCCGGACGTTTTCTAATGCGCCAGCTTGACGACCGTCGTCGCCGCCTCGCCCATTGAGTCTGCCGTCGCGAAGTTCATGCCGCTTTCCTTCAGCAGCCGCTTCCCTTCCTCGACGTTCGTGCCTTCCATGCGGATGACGATCGGCACGGGCACGCCGAGCTCCTTCACCGCGGCAATGACGCCCTGCGCGAGCACGTCGCAGCGCAGGATGCCGCCGAAGATGTTGATGAGCACGGCCTTCACGTTCTTGTCCGACATCAGGATCTTGAAGGCGTTGCGAATCTGCTCGGCGTTCGCGCCGCCGCCCACATCCAGGAAGTTCGCCGGCTCGCCGCCCGCGAGCTTGATGATGTCCATCGTCGCCATCGCGAGGCCGGCGCCGTTCACCATGCAGCCGACGTTGCCATCGAGCTTGATGTAGTTCAGGCCGAACTTCGACGCCTCGACCTCGAGCGGGTCCTCTTCATTGAGGTCGCGCATCTCGACGATGTCCTTGTGCCGGAAGAGCGCGTTGTCGTCGAAGTTCATCTTGCAGTCGAGCGCGAGGACGTCGCCCTCCTTCGTCAGGAGGAGCGGATTGATCTCCGCGAGCGACGCGTCGGTCTCGATGTACGCCCGCATCAGCTTCTGCATGAAGTCGACGCACTTCTTGTACGCGTCGCCGGTGAGGCCGAGGGCGTTCGCGACGGCGCGTGCCTGGAAGCCCTGCACGCCGAGGACCGCGTCGATCGGCTCGCGGTGGATCGCCTTCGGATCGCGCGCGGCGACCTCCTCGATCTCCATGCCGCCCTGCTGCGACGCCATCACGACCGGCATGCCGATGCGGCGGTCGAGCGTGATGCCGAGGTACAGCTCGCGATCGATGTTGAGCGCCTCTTCGATGAGCACCTTCCGCACCTCGCGGCCTTCGGGGCCGGTCTGGTGCGTGACGAGGGTCATCCCGATCATCTTCTTCGTCAGGTCGGCCGCTTCGTCCGCGTCCTTCGCGAGCTTGACGCCGCCGCCCTTGCCGCGGCCGCCGGCGTGAATCTGCGCCTTGACGACCACGCGTCCGCCGAGCTGTTTCGCGGCGCTACGCGCGTCCTCCGGAGAGTCGACGACGATGCCGCGCGGCGTCGGGACTCCGTACCGTCGCAGGATCTCTTTTGCCTGATATTCGTGGACCTTCATAGGGCGGCGAGTTGTATCACATCGCCGGAGGCGCAACCGTGATGGCGCCGGCCATCTCAGGCTGATGCATTGTGCAGACGAATCGGTAGATTCCGTCGCGGTGGAACGTAAAGACGACGGTGGTTTTCTTGAGCGGCGGAAGCTTGAATTGCGAGAGGACGGAGTTGCGGTCGTTGAGGAGCATGAAGTCGTGCTCGTCGTCCGACTGCAAGTTCCAGAACGTGATCTCCGTCGGCTCGTCGCGATGCATTGCGATGGCGGTCGGTGAGAAGGCGTAGACCTCCCCGAACGTGGCGACAGTGTCCTTCGGCCCGCTCTCCTTCGTCGCGATCGCCTCGCAGAGAACGGTCACCTTCGCCTTCGGTTGACCGCCGGTCGTGAGGTCGTTCTTCGGGGCGGACTTGCTGCAGGCGAAGAGGCA
>DASYSN010000684.1:0-3979 GCA_036003305.1 Thermoanaerobaculia bacterium | reverse complement strand
CGTCATCGTCTGGACACCCGCCGCATTCCGCTCCAGATGCGTTGCACTCGCCGCCTGCTTCTGTGTGGCGCCGGCGCCCTCGCCGGCGGGCTTCGGAGTGATCTTCACCACAGGCACAGGCGGTGGTGGAACGGTGGCCGTAGTTTCAGTTGCCGTCGTCCCTATCGTCATCGATGTTGTCGCCGTTTGCGCCGGCGAGGGCGCCGGCGCCACACTGGGGACCGGCTTCAAACGCGGCTTCCGCTTCGCCACCACCACCGGCGCCGGCGACGCGTTGCGCGCTTCCCACCAGTTCCAGGCGTACGGTGCGGCGACGCCGAGGCCGACGACGACCACGGCGAACAGGATGATCCAGAGCCAGCGGTCAGGTTTCGCAGCTTTCTTCACGACATCCCTCATCGGCGGCGGGGCCGGTTCGTTCCGGCCGCTCGACACCGGCACGGCGGCGCGGCGCGCCGTCTCGATCTGCGCCTCGTCGAAGCCCCACTGTGGCTCCGTCGCGAGAGGCGGCGGCGGGACCGGCATCGCAATCGGCGGCGGAGCGGGATTCGAAATCGGAGGCGGCGCAGCCACAACCGGCATTTCCACCGTCGCCGGCGCCTCGTCAATATGTTCGTGAGGGTGCACAAGTTCCGGTGCATCCTGCTCCATCGGCGTCACAGCGTCGTCGGTATCCCACGCGGAGATGGCCGGTTCCGCCGGCGCGTCGTCGAACGACCACTGATCCGTGGCGTCCGCGACCCCGATCGCGGCGAAGTTCTCCACTTCCGGAGCGGCGGCTCCCGGCTCTTTGCGTGTCAGCACGCCGATCGTCGCCAGCGCGAGCAGCAGCTTGTAGACGTTGAACGCGTCTTTGCCCGATTCGACCGACACTTCCGCCGCATTCCGCGATCCGTCGACGAACGTGACGATCTGCTCCGCCTCCTCATTGAGGCTGAGCCGCGCGAAGTGCTCGTCGAAATCGGCGGACCGGCCGAAGACCACGTTGCCGCCCTCGAGCGCCCGCTCCACCTTTGCGCGGTCGTTGTCGGTGACGATCAGCTCCACGATGATCTGTGGGAGCGAGAAGAGCGTCCCCTCTTCGCGTTTCGGCAGATAGTCGGCGACGATGTTGTACGTCCCGGCGCCCCACGCCGCGATCGAGCGGATGGCGCCGATCACCTGGACGCGGCGCGCCCACGAGAGCTCCTTCCGCGTGATGAAACCGAGGCCGAGGAGCGCGTCGCCGAGCGTTTCGTTCTCTTTGCGGCGCGAGAGTGCCTGTTTCACATGCTCGCGCGTGACCTTGTTCGCGCGGAGCAGGATCTCGTCGACGCTATCGGTGCGGTCATTGGTGCTCGCCGACAGCACGTCGCCGTTCTTGAAGTAAATGATCTTGATGATGCCGTCGTTCTCGAATCGGACGGCTCCGGTGAAGCCCTCCCGCCCCAACTCGACGAGACGGTCGATGACGTTGATCTCGCCGATATCACCTTCCAGCTTCATCCGCACAACCTTTCAGCTAACGATATGGACCGCGCGGATTATCGCATGTGGAGTTGTTCGAAAACCTGCTGACCGACTTTACGTCCGAGCACATGAACCAGGTCCTGCTCCGACGCCTGTTTCACGGCGGAAAGCGAGCCGAATCGCTCGATCAGCAGCTTCCGCCGCTTCTCGCCGATCCCCGGGAGGTCTTCCAGCTCGCTGTGGAGCACGCGTTTCGAGCGCCGCCGGCGGTGCGACGACACGGCGAAGCGGTGCGTCTCGTCGCGCACCATCTGAAGGAGCTGCAGCGCGACGTCGTGGCGGTCGAGGCGCAGCGTCTCCTCGCGATCCGGCAGGTAAATCTCTTCCTCCCGCTTCGCCAGCCCCGCGATCGTGATCTCCTCAATCCCGAGTTTGTTCAGCGCCGTCAGCGCCGCATTGAGCTGTCCGCGGCCGCCGTCGATGAGGATCATGTCCGGCAGCGGCTTCGACTCGTCGAGCAGGCGCCGGTAGCGCCGGTCGACCGCCTCCGCCATCGAGCGGAAGTCGTCCGCACCGACGACACTCTTGATGTTGAAGACGCGGTACTGATTCTTGTCGAACTTCCCGCGATCGAGAACCACCATGCCGGCGACCGAGTCGGAGCCCTGAATGTTCGAGATGTCGAACGACTCGATGCGTTGGATCTCGCCCGGCGCGCCGAGGAGCTGCCCGAGACGCGACGCCGCGATCTGCAGCCGGTCCTGCGTCGACTTCCGGAATCGCGACTCGTGTGAAAGCCGCGCGTTCCGATTCGCCAGCTCGATCCGGTCGACGCCCTTTCCGCGCTGCGGCACGCGGACGGCCACCTTCCGGTTCGCCTGATTCGAGAGCCACTCGCTCGTCAGCTCGGCGTCCTCGATCTCGAACGGGATCAGAATCTCCGGTGGAATGAACAAGTTGTCCTGGTAATAGCGCTGGAGAACCTCGCTGAGGAAGTGCGCAGGGACGTAGTCGCCGACTTTCTCCCAGAACATCTCCCGCCGGTCGACGACGTTGCCGTCGCGCAGCACGAAAAGCTGCACCGCGACGTCCGTCCCCTCCTCGTACAACCCCCATACATCGACATCCTCGGTGCCCGCGGACGCCACCTGCTGCTCCGCCTGGATTCGCTCGACCGTCCGGATCAAATCCCGGTAGTAAGTCGCCAGCTCGAAGCTCTCCCCCTCGGCCGCCTTGTACATCCGGTTCGTCAGCCGTTCCTGCAGCTCGCGCGACTTCCCGCCGAGGAAGAGGACCACGTCGTCCACCATCTCGCGGTACTCCTGCGACGTCGTGAGGCCGACCACGCATGGGCCGAGGCACTGGTGCATGTCGTAGTAGAGGCAGGGGCGCGTGAGTGCGCTCTTCCCCTCGACGATGTCGAGGTCGCAGCTCCGAAGCTTGAATTGATCGGCGATCAGCTTGAGGATCCGGCGCGCGGTCCCGGCGAAGAACGGCCCGAAGAAGAGATCCCCCTTCTTCCGGTCCACCCGCCGCGTGAACACCACCCTCGGATAGTCCTCGGACGTCGTGACTTTGATGTACGGGTACGTCTTGTCGTCGCGGAGGAGGATGTTGTACCGCGGCTGGTGAGTCTTGATGAGGTTGTTCTCGAGGAGGATCGCCTCGAGCTCATTATTCGTGGTCAAAAAATCGATACCATCAATCTCAGCCACCAGCGACATCGTCTTCGGATCGCGCGAACCCTTCCCGACGAGGTAGGAGTTCACCCGGTTCCGTAGATTGCGAGCCTTCCCGACGTAGATGACCTCGCCGGCCGCGTTCTTGTGCAGGTAGACGCCCGGCCGCTCGGGCAGTTCCTTGAGCCGCCGCTTCAGACGGTCAATGCGGGAGTCCATCGTGAGAGGAACACGCCTGCGGCCTGCCGGAATTCATCGGTCCATTCATGGCCGCCGCGGAAGACGCAGGACGTGACTTCGGATCGGCCCGCCAGAAAGTTCAAGTCTTTCTTGAACTTCTCGTCGCTGTACCAGTTTTCGAAGCTGCCGCGGCCGAGGAGCGCAGGAGGGAGCTGGGGCGCCGTCACGTCGGGCGGAACGTCGCCGCTGAGCGAGATGACCCCGTCGCAAGGGATGCTCGCCGCCGCCCGCCACGCCATCGCGACGCCTTGCGAGAACCCGGCGAAGACCAGCCGCGTCCGGTCCGGAAACGAGGCCATCACCCGCTGCACATAAAGAATGTTGTCAGCGATCGCCTCCTCGCGGTCCTGGCGCGTCATCCAGTTCGCGCCGACCTCTTCATTCTTCGCATAGAACCGATTCAGCGCCTGGACGCTGACCAGCGTCCACTCCGACGCTCCCGGGATCTGCTCCAGGTCGCGCAGCATGATCTCCGCCGTCTGCCCGTATCCGTGGAACCCGACCAGATACCGGGAGGAGCCCCGCCGGACCAGATATCGCCCGTGAGTCGTCGTCTCGATGAGGTGCGTTTCAGCCATCAGTCAGCGCGCTGACTCGTCAACATGTTGACC
>DASYSN010000683.1:0-3910 GCA_036003305.1 Thermoanaerobaculia bacterium | reverse complement strand
CGGCGTTCGTGAGAAGCACGAGAAGGAAAGCGAGGGCGAGCCGTTTCATGGACAATCTCCGAATGGCGTCCCTATCGTACGACCAACGGAAGCTGAACGCCGGTTTCGGCTGCATCGCTCTCTTCATGCTGCCGTTCCTTGCCGCGGGGCTGCTCATGATGTCCGTCGGCCTGAAAGAGTTCTCGCGAGGCGCGGGGACGCAGCAGTGGCTCATTCCGATCGTCGTCGGCGGCGCGTTCTCGCTCTTCGCGATCGGCTTCGCTGCAATGCCGCTCTACGCCATCCGCCGCTCGCGCGCCGATGCTGCGGCGCTGGAGCAGGGCGTCATCGTCGATCGGAGCGGCGCGACCGGCGTCTCGCTCCTCATCTTCGCGATCATCTGGAACGCGATCGCGTTTCCGATCGGATTCATCGTCCCGCACGCCCACGACATCCCCAAATGGGTCCTTCCTCTCGTGATTCTGTTCCCGATCATCGGCGTCCTCTTGCTCGTCGCCGCGATCTATCAACTCCTCCGCCGCCACAAATACGGCGCGTCGCGTCTGATGCTCGATCACCTGCCGGTCGCCACCGGTACCACGTTCCGCGGCGACATCGACTCGCACGTGCAGGAGGCGCCTGAGAGCGGGTTCACGATGCGGCTGATGTGCATCCGCCGCGTGATCACGGGCAGCGGCAAGAACCGCTCGACGCGCGAAGATGTCGTCTGGGCCGACGAGCAGACCGTCAGCTCCTCCGCCGCGATGCGCAATCCCCTCGGCACGCGCATCCCGTTCACCTTCACGATCCCCGATGACGCGCGCCCGACCGACGAACGCAATGCGGAGGACGCGATCGTCTGGCGGATTTCCGCGAAAGCGATCATGAGCGGGATCGACTATGCCGCCGACTTCCAGTTTCCGGTGCTCGCCACTGGCGAGCACCCGCACGTCCCGCGCGAATTCGCTCCCGTGTCCGTGTCGGCTTCGTCGTGGGTTCCGTCCGCGGCATCGCACATCAACATCGAGCCGCTTCCCGAAGGCGGCGAGGAGATCGTGGTCGCGACGCACTCGCGTCCGAGCGAGATCTTCGGAATGTTTCTCTTCGTCACGATCTGGTACGGCTTCGTCGCCATCATGATCGCGGTGCACGCACCGCTCTTCCTCCCGATCCTCTTCTCCATCTTCGGCCTCGTCGTCCTCTTCGCGATCGTCGACGCCGTCGCCGGCCGCTCCATCATCCGCGCCTCCCGAACGGCTCTGACCCTCCGGCGCGCGTACCCCTTCGGCTCCGGCAGCACGCGCTCGATCGATCGCTCGCAGATCGAAAGCGTATCGTCCAACCTCGCCCTCGCCTCGCAGTCGGCCGCGTCGACGTACACCGTCGACGTCACGCTCACCGGCGGCGAGCACGTGCAGGCCGCGAAAGCGATCCGCGAGCGCAACGACGCCGAGATGCTCGCCGCTCGGGTTCGCGCCGGCTGCTCTCTATAAACGTCGCCGTTCGTTCCAGATGACGATTGCGGCGGCGGGGAGGTGGAAGCCGAGGACGACGGCCACCCAGGCGAGCGGATGTTGGTCGCCTGACTGCGGGATCCACCAGCCGGCGGCGCGGCTCACGGCGACGGCTATCCATGATGTGGCGAGCAGGAGCGCCATCTGCCGCACGGACGTGGGGGCGACGAAGAGGAGAAGCTGGTCGTAGAAGAAGCGCTGCGGCACGACGGACATCGCCAGGACGCATCGTCCTCTCCAATTCCGCCACGCGTACGCTGACGCCAATAGAAGAATTCCGGGGCCGATGAGGAACGGAGGGCGGCCGAGGTAGGTGTTGAGGTTTCCCTGCTTCAACCAGATCCACGGCCAGCGTGGAAAGATCGCGATCGACAGAAGGACGAAGCTCGCCGCGGCGATCGCGGAACGCCACGACCACCGTCCCGCCGCCGCCAGAGTGATTCCGAGCTGCGGTTTCACCACCGCGAACGGCAGAAGCGCGGGCGCGAGCAGCGCGGCGGTCATCAGCGGCGACCATTGGACTGAATGGAGCGCCGACACGTACGAAGGCGATGCGAACAGCAGGAGCTGCCATGGCGCGCCGTTCCTGCGGATCGCCTCCGCGAGCGCGAACGACACGAGGCCGCAAAACGTCGCGGCGACGAGCCGGAGCGGCACGACGAGAAACGGCGACAGGACGAGCATCGTCGTGAACGGATAAGCCGCAACCCGCCCGGCGCGCACGGCGACCGTGTACGGCGACGCACCGTGGAGAAACTGCGCCATGCCGACGATCGGCGGGCCAATGTCGCCGATCCCGATGCCGTTCATCGTGATCGGATGAGGGAGCAGGAAAGCGACGATCGCCGCGGCCACGCCGATGAGCGGCGGCACGTAGCGCGGCAGACTCACGGATGGGAACTGTACGGCAGGCTCGACTCGAACACCACGTGCTGCTCGCCCGTCGCCGGATTCGTCAGCAGCACCGGCGAGACCTGAAACGCCGTGCGCAGATGCTCTTCCTGGAGAACGTCCGCTGGTGTGCCGTCGGCGAGAACTCGTCCTTCGTACAGAAGCAGGAGGCGGTCGGAGAAGCGGGCGGCGAGGCTGAGATCGTGGACGACGCCGATCACCACCACGTCGCCTTGCGACGCGAACGTTCGCACCTTCTCCATGAAGTCGATCTGATGGCGGATGTCCAGGAACGTGAGCGGCTCGTCGAGGAAGAGGTAGCGTGCACTTTCAACCGGCCGCCAGATCTGCGCCAGCACGCGAGCGAACTGGACGCGCTGCTTCTCGCCGCCGCTGAGCGTGCCGTAGCTGCGGTCCGCCATCACATCGACCTCGAAGAAGCGCATCACCTCTTCGCAGATCTCGAGATCGCCGGCGCCGGGGCGCGCGCCGAAGTGCGGGTAGCGCCCCATCATCACGAGCTCGCGGACGGGGATTGAGAACGCCACTTCGACCGCCTGCGAGAGCACCGCCCGGCAGCGCGCGAGTTGGCGCTCGGACCAGTGCGCGACGTCGGCGCCGTCGTATTCGACAACTCCCGAATGTGGATGAAGCAGTCGCGCCAGCAGCTTGACCAGCGTCGATTTGCCGGCGCCGTTCGGGCCGACGATGAGGTGCAGCCGGCCCGCGTCGAATGTCGCACCGACCCCATCGATCAAAGCGCGCTGGCCGGCGCGGAACACGAGACCACTTGCGCGGAGCATTACGAGAGGTACTCCCGGCTGCGCAGCAGCGACAGGAAGACGGGCACACCAACGATCGCGGTGACGATTCCGATCGGGAGTTCGGCCGGCCGCAGCGACACGCGCGCGATCAGGTCGGCGATGCTGAGGAGCGTTCCTCCGAGCAGCGCGCTGCCGAGGATCAGGAATCGATTGTCGGGGCCGCGCACGATGCGGAGGATGTGCGGCACGATCAGTCCGACGAAGCTGATCACGCCGGTGAACGCCGTGGCGACGGCGACCATGACCACGTTGATCGTGAGCACGATCCACTTGAGCCGCGCGACGTTGACGCCGAGGGCGACCGCTTCATCCTCGCCGATCATCAGCGCGTTCAGCGGCTTGGCGTAGACGATCGCCGGAATGAGTCCCGCGACCGTCGCCGCGCCGACGACCATCACGGAATTCCAGTCGGCGCCGGCGAGCGTGCCGAGGTTCCAGTAGATGATCGAGCGCGCCTGCGGGTCGCGCGCGACGTACGACAGGAAGCCGATGCCGCTCATGAAGAGCGCGTTGATCGCGAGGCCGGTGAGCAGGAGACGGAGGATCGAGCTTCTTCCCTCGTGCTTCGTGTGGGCGAGCGCAAAGACGAGATACGTCGATAGCACGCCGCCGGCGCACGCGGCGAGCGGCAACGTCCAGGCGCCGAGGTTCACGTTCAGCAGCGCGCCGAAGACGTAGAACAGCGCCGCGCCGAACGCTGCG
>DASYSN010000682.1:0-2159 GCA_036003305.1 Thermoanaerobaculia bacterium | reverse complement strand
AGGTCGTTCGCGGAGCCGAAGAACCAGTCGACGCCTGCGTCGACCGCCCGCTGCCACAACGCGCCGTCCGGCTGATAGTTCGAGACGAGCGCCGAATAGGCATCGGCGGGCGGCGGCGGCGGCGCCTGCAGGTCGGCGACGAGCGGACCTCCACCGTCCATCGACCGCAGTCCCGGCAGATCGCCGGCCGCGTGGCCAGCGAGCCACACCAACGCCTCCGAGACGAACTCGGCGCCGGTCGTGAACGGATTGTCCGGGAAGAACTCGAGGATGTTCGCGAGCCAGCCAACGGTCTCCTGCCAGCGCGCCGGCGTCGCGAGCGGCGTGCCGTCGTTCGGCGACGCGACCAGGACGGCGTGGCGCAGCTTGAAACGTCCCGCCGTGCTGCCGAGCTGCGAGGCGCGCTCGACGAGGTTGCGCAGCACGAGACCGCCGCGCGAGTGTGTGACGACGTCGAACTGATGCTCCCCGTTCGGAAGGCCGGCAAGCAATTGTCGCGCGTTTTCCTCCGGCGTCCGGCTGATCGTGAAATGGTTGAACGCGTAAATGCGATCGCCGTAAAGCGATTGAACCTTCTGAAAGAAGTTGCCCGCAGCGAGCGAGCCGAAACCGCCGTTCGCATTCGAGAAGGTGCCGTGGATGAGGAGCAGCGTGCGGTCGCCTGCCGCCGGCGCGCCGGGCATCAGCGTCAGTCCATTCGTGCCGTTCGGCGTGACCTTGAACCACCCTTCGCTGAGTCCCTTCTTCTGCCAGGTCGACGTCTCCCAGCGCTGCGCCAGCACCGGCAACGCGATTCCGACGATCTTGTCGAGCGCCGCTTTCGTCACCTTGATGACGAACGCCTTCAGCGCCGTCGAGACGATGCCGCGCCGCGCCGTCTCCTCCTGCAGCCGCCGCACGGGGACGTGAAACACGGCGACCGCGGGGGCGGCGGAGACGCCGCGGCGGGCCGGACCGGCGATGCGTTCGGTCGGCGCGTGGAACGTCAGCGCACCCGAAGCGTGACGAATGGCGAGGATCGCCGATTCACCCGGCGCCAGGTCCGTCCGCACCTCGAGCGACGGCGGTCCGGCGTCACGTCTCTGCGTCGCGGCGACGGATGGCGCCACATCGAGCACCTTCTCGATGCGAACTCCCTCGGCCTGAAGAAACTCCGGCGGAGGTGGTGCAAACGCCTCCGCGGCTCCCCGCCGTTTCGGTGCCGTCTTCGACGCCTCGGTGACTGTCCAACCGTTGCTGCCGCTTCTCGAACGTTTCGTGCCCATACTCAGAGGAGGGGCACGAGGCGCCCTTTCCCTACCGTAGCCTCGTCTTGACGATGGAATCGAGCTTCGGGAAGCTGCGATCGAGCCACGCGTTGCCCTCTTCGAACAGCGCGTCCTGATGACCGGCGCGCATGCCGCCGCCGGACGACTCGCCGTAGCCGGAGTAGAGCGAGTCGACGACCTCCATTCCTGAGATCACGCGGCCGAATGGCGCGAAGCCCTGCGCGTCATACTCCTTGTTGTTGCGCAGGTTGATGAAGATCTGCGTCGCGCGCGTTCCCGGCTTGGTAAACGCGTACGCCAGCGTCCCGCGGTCGTTGGAGGCGCGTACCGGATCGTCCGGAATCGTCGCGTGGCGCCACTCACGCGCGAGCCGAGGATCGCCTGGGATGCCGAACTGCGCGAACGCGCCGGCGCGGACGCGAAAGAAGCGCTGCCCGTCGAAGAAATGCTGCGCCACGAGACGGTAGAACCGATCCGCGCCGATCGGCGCCCAGTCGCGGTGCACTTCGACGACGAAGTTGCCGCGCGTCGTCTCGAACTCCACGCGGAAGACGGCCGGCGCGCGCCGGGACAAGCTTGCACATCCGAGCGCAATGACGAGAGCCAGCAGCCATCTTCGATTCACGAGCGTTTCTTCTCCTCGTAGCCACTCACGTTTGCGGCGCGCACTATCCTGCACCACCTTCTACCCGTCGTGCCGCCGCGTCCACAACGGCGAATGCAACATCGATCACACGCCGCTCCCACCTGCTCGCTCCACACGCTGGAGAAAAAACGAGATACGCGCGAAGCGGACTAAAAACAGCGCGTTCACTTCTACCAAGTCATAGCAGTGGACACCAATTCGACGTCAATGCTGCATGGTAGAAACGCGGGCCTGCTTAAGTCCGC
>DASYSN010000681.1:0-4159 GCA_036003305.1 Thermoanaerobaculia bacterium | reverse complement strand
GATCCCGAGTGGTTCAAGAAGGCCGAAGTGGTCGGTGTGACCGCGGGAGCGTCGACTCCCGACTACGTGATCGAGGAAGTCGAACGCCGCATCGCTCTGTTATGACCGGAGCACGATGAAGGTCATTCGGAATGTGCTGCTTGTGGCCGCGCTCGTCGTTCCGGTTGCCGCTTCCGCGGCCGAGCTGAACTGCAGCGGCCCGGCGAATGTCGAGGAGTTTCATTACAAGTGGCATCTCCGCGGCGGCATCGGCTGGATCGCCGGCTTTCTCTTTCCGCGCTCCGGCTCCGGTTTCCTCAAGACGACGTATCCGAATTCCGAGAAGAGCACCATCTCGAGCGAGCTGATGGTCACGGGCAACAACGGCACCAGCGGTTTCTACAACTATCAGTCGGAGATCGACGGCAGCGGCAAGACGCTCTCGACGTATCACGGCTACGCCTGGGGAAAGAAGTCGCGCAAGGAGCGCACGGTCTTCGACTACGTGAAGCGGCTGGCGCGGATGCACAAAGAAACGACGACCGCGACCGAGGACACCGTGAGGTTGCTGCCGAAGGACGAGCCGGAGTTCCGCGACATCCTCACGGCGATTCACTACATGCGGACGAACGCGGACCAGATCACCGCACCGATCACGACGATGATCTACATGGACGGCAAGGAGTATCCGGTGATCTTCAAACCGGCCGGCCGCCAGGTGTTCACGATCCACGATCAGCGCGTGAACGCGATCGGGTTCGACATCGTCGACGCGCCGGGCGCCGTGAAGAAGTGGTCCGGCGGCTTGCAGGTGTGGCTGTCGGACGACACCCGCCGCATCCCGTTCCGCATCACGATCACCGAGAGCCTCGCGTCGATGCAGCTCGACCTCGACACGATCAACGCCTGCGGGTTCCTAAATGCGGCATCCGGCATCCGGCATCCGTGATCCGACCGGATGCCGGATGCCGGATGCCGGATGCCGTTCAAGTCGAATGCACTTCTGCCGGCACGCCGAGGCCGCAGAAAAGGCCGACCAGATCGAGCAGCTCGGCTACGTGGAACGGCTTCTCGAGCACGACCGACGGCTTGAAGTCCTCGTCGATTTCCAGCTTGTAGCCGGTGATCACGATGACCGGCTTCTCCTCGCGTTTGCCGCGGAACCAGCGAAGCCATTTGCGGCCGTCCATCTTCGGCATGGCGATGTCGAGGATGACGAGGAGGATGTCGGGATTCTGCTCGACGAGCGGCATGGCGTCTTCGCCGTCGCTCGCCGTCAGCACCTGGAAGCCGTAGGGCGACAGGAGGGCGCTGTACGATGCCAGCAACTGCGTGTCGTCGTCGATGACGAGCAGTTTGCGCAGCTTATGGGGTGGTCTCCGGGCTCGAATCGTCAAGACGCGTCACTCCCGCCAGACAGCCTGCTAATGGCCGGCAGTGCTGCAAGTCGCGTGCTCAGCCTGAAGCGAGTGTGATCCCGGAGGGGTCGAAGCGCAAGGCGATGACGCGTCCTTTGTGCACTTTCTCGCTCCGCGGCAGGGCGACCCGCAGCGAGAGGACGCCGGTGAGGAACCCTCGAGCGATCCAGACGCCGTTCTCGAACGTCGCCTCCTCGATCCCGAAGATGAGATCCGACTCTTCGCCCGGTTTCGCGATGTGGAACGCGTCGGGCCGGATGAGCGCTTTTCCTTCGCCCTGGAACGGCGCATCCGCTTCCCATTCGCCGATCGGGGAGGAGACGAGGCGGCCTTTCACGATCACCGGAACGGTGTTGACCGCGCCGGTGGCGACGGCGGCTGCCTCCGTTTTCGGCTCGGCGAAGATCTGCGCCGCCGTCCCTTCCTGGACGACTCGTCCATGATCGAGGATCACGACGCGATCGGTGAGGCCGAGCTCCGCGAGCGACGACGGCGCGCTGATGACGGTCGTGCCGAGGACGCGCAGAGTGCGGAAAAACTCGTCGGCGAGTTGCGGAGCGTCGCGGAGGAGCTTGTCGGCGACGACGATCGCCGGCTTCCGCAGCTCGATGCGCGCGAGGTGGACGCGCGTCCGCTCGCTGTCGGACAGCGTGCCGACGCGGCGATTCACGTCGAGCTGCCACTTCTCCACCGCGAGCTGCAGCTCGTGGTGCCGGTCTTCGCGGTCGAGCGTCCGTCCTCGGACCGCGTTGACGAGCGCGTGCTCCACGGACCAGCGTCCCGGTACGTCGATGTCGCCGGTGACGTACAGCAGCGGGCGTCGATCCCGCGGCACCTTCGAAACGTCGCGCGTCCCGATCTTCACGGATCCGGCTCGCTCCTCGCCGGCGATGACGCGGAGGAGCGTCGACGAGCCGCAGGCGGGCGGCCCGGTGATGGCCGTATGCGTGGAACGCGGAAACGTCAGCTCGACGCCGTCGAGCCGGACAGATACATCCAGCACCAGAGCGTTTTATCGCTGCCGCATCTTCCGCGGCAACTGTCGCTGCGCTCCGCCCTGCTCTTTGAGCTGATCGAGCTCGGCGCGCATGCGGTTCCACTGCTGGTCCGACAGGACGCCGCGCATGTCGACGAGCATTGCCAGTTCGCGCTGGAAGAGGTGGCCGCGCGCTTCGTTGAGCCGCGCCGCGATCCGCTGGATGTTCGCGCGGTTGAGCTGCGGCTGATCGAGCTCGCCGCGCATGGCGATGTTCTCCTTCTCGACGGCACCGCGAAGGTCGATCAGGTCAGCCGCCGACGCGCGGAAAATCGTGTCGAGCTTCTCCTGCTGGTCGGCCGTGAGCTCCAGCTGGGTGACGATGTCCGGACGCCGCCACCACTTGCCCGGAGGCAGTTGCGCGAACGCGCTCGCGGCAAACGCCGCCAACACGATCGCGAGAAAGAACGTCTTCTTCAAGACTGCCCTCCGTCGTTGGTATCGACCCACGACTCCCACTGGACGACCGAATGGAAGTCCTTCAGCTCATCCGACTGCCACGCGTCGTGCAGCAGCAGATCGTCATTCCGCTTCAGCTCGTGCTGACTGGCCACCGGCACCTGGCTACTGGCCACTGGAGCCCGCGGGGTCTGGATCTCCGGCTCGACGCTCTTGTACACGACCGCGCCGCCGAGGAAGAAGGCGAGCGTCAGCGCCGCGGCGATGCGGAGCGTCCGCGCGATCGACATCCGCTGCGCGCGCTCGCCGGCGATGCGGCGCTGGATCGACATCCGCTGCCGCGACCAGAATGTGTCCGGCTTCTCGATGTGGCAGTCCGCGGCCTGGCGCATCTTCTTGTCGAGCCGCTCGTAACGCGCGGCGCACTCGCTGCACTTCGCGAGGTGCATCATCACCGGCATCGACTCGCCCGGCTGCGTGTAGTAAGTCTCGAGCAGATCGGCTTCGCTAAAGTGGGGTTTCATCGTCCGTTTCCTGGGCCGGATGACGCCACCCGGCCAGCTCCTTGCGGATCTTGTGGATCGCGCGGAAGAGATGGGCCCGGACGGTTCCGGCGCGCAGACCGAGGTGGTCTGCAATGTCTTCGAGTGAGAGGTTTTCGTAGTGGCGCAGGCGGAAGATCAGCTTCTGCTGCGCCGAGAGTTTCGATTCCGCGCGGCTGACGGCGGCGCGAATCTGGGTCGACGCAAGCTGCCGCTCTTGGTCGGGCCGTTCGTCGACCGGCTCGAACACCTCGCCGTTCTCGCCGTCCTCACCAAGGGCATCGTGCGACGTGAAGAGGCTGACGAAACGGCGCCGGCGCAGGACGTCGCGGGCGCGGTTGATGGCGATGCGGGTGAGCCACGTCTCGAATTCGGCGCGCGCTTCGAAGCGGGCGAGCGAGGTGTACGCCTGGACGAACGCGTCCTGCGTGACGCCGTCGGCTTCCACCTCGTCGCGGACGATCGCGAACGCGACCCGGAAGATCTTCCGCTGGAAGCGCTCGACCAGGACGCCGTACGCCGTGCCGTCGCCCCCGAGTGTCCGGGCGATCAGCTCGCGGTCCGGCGTCGAATCGACACGTTCGCTCAATCGAAATGCTGCGACGTTACCCACGATTGATGGACGCTCCACGGCTGGTTCCGTTTACAACCTAATACAACAAATACTTCCCCCGCCGCTCCCGGAAAGCCTCCTCGTCGGCTCGGTACAGGGCGGTGATGTCACGGATCGGTTTCGCCTCCCGGACCGCCTCGAGGACGCTCGGGCTCAGCAGGAGGTGGGCCAT
>DASYSN010000680.1:0-10078 GCA_036003305.1 Thermoanaerobaculia bacterium | reverse complement strand
GCCCGACACGCGCTGGCTCGGCGAGCCGGCCGACGCGGCGATGCTGGCGCTCGATCGCGCCATCGCCGAGTTCCACGGCGACGAGTCGCGCGTCTACCTCACCGGCCTCTCGATGGGCGGCTACGGAACGCTGCATCTCGCAATGGCGCATCCGAACCGCTTCGCCGCCGCGGTGGTCGTCTGCGGAGGACTGCTGCCGCATCCGACCACGACCGCGGTGCAACAGTCGCCGCTGACGACGGGCGGCGATCCGTACGCCATCACCGCTTCCAAACTGCGCGACCTCCCGATCTGGTTCTTCCACGGTACGGACGACAACGTCATCCCGATCGACGAATCGCGCCACCTCGTCGAAGCGTTCCACCGCGCCGGCGCGCCTGACGTCCACCTCACGGAGTATCCCGGCGTCGGCCATGGCGCCTGGGACCACGCGTACGGGGAAGCAGCGATGTGGAGTTGGTTGTTTGCCCAGAAGAGACAAAAACCATGAGCGTGCTCGACCTCACGAAGCTTTACCAGATCGACGACGACGGTCTCCTCTTCATCTCGCCGGTCATTCGTGACTGGTCGATTCTCGAGGCGCATGGGATCGATACGGTCATCGACATGGAGGGCGGCCTCGACGAGTGCATTCCGACGACGCCGGGGCAGTGCCTGTACATCTACTTCCCGATCGAGGACGAGGAGTTGCCGAACCTGACGCGATTGGAAGCGGTCGCTGCGTTGGGCGCGCAGTTGATTGGGGGCGGCCACCGCGTACTCTCGCACTGCGGCATGGGCTTCAACCGGTCCGCTCTCGTCGCCGGGCGCATCCTGAACCGCCTCGGCATGCCGGGACCGCAGGTCGTGGAGCGGCTGCGCGAGCGCCGCGCGGGGGCGCTGTTCAACCAGATCTTCGCGTCGCACCTGGCCGAGCTGCCGTAACTCAGGTCGTTCCGAAGTCGCGGACATACGGCGCAATCGCCGTGTCGAACATCTCCGGTTCAACAGCCACGCGGCCGCTCGCTTCGACGATCAGCACCGAGGGCGAGCCGGGTAGACCGTCGCTCAACTCGTGGCGTTCGAGTCCGTTCAACGCGGCGTACGCGCTCAGGCCGTATTCGCATTCGACGAAGTCGCGGAAGCCGCTTCTCTCCAGAACCGATCGCAGCATGTGCCGGTTGTAGAGGAAGCGGTGCCCCCACCCGTGGAACGCGCGGTTGATCTCGAGACAGCCGCGGAGTTGCTCGTCGGGCGTCATCTCGTCGGGCTGCTTGTAGTGCGTGAGCCAGACCCAGTCGAGATTCGGCGTCGAGATGCGCAGCACTCCGTCGTCGTTCAGCGCGCGGCGGCATTCGGCGAGGAAGCGGAGGCCGTCGGCGAGGGTGAGGTGCTCGAGGAAGTGCTCGGCGAAGATCATCTCGACGTCGGTGAATGGCAGGCCTTGGGTGACATCGAGGACTGTGTCGACACCGGGATAGGGGAGGATGTCGACATTCGTCCAGCCGGCGATGGGCGACGTACCGGCACCGATGTGTAGCTTCAACCTCCTCACTCTACACAGGTAAGATCCGCGCATGAAGAATCGCGCCGCACTCGCCGTCCTTATGTTTGCGTTCGCCCTCTTGCCACTCGAGAGCGTGGCCTCGCCGAAGCAAACGGCTGTCAAGCCGTTCAACATCGTCGAGGCGTCCATCGCCGACATGCAGGCGGCGCTGAAGTCGGGCCGCGTCACGTCGCACCAACTAGTGGAGCAGTCGCTGCTGCGGATCGCGACGTACGAGGACAAGCTGCACGCGATCATCACCGTCAATCCGAAGGCGCTGGAAGAGGCGGATGCGCTCGACCGCGAACGGGCGGCGGGACACATCCGCGGGCCGCTGCACGGCATCCCGATCGCGCTCAAGGACAACATCCAGACGACCGACATGCGGACGACCGGCGGCGCGCTCGCGTTCGCGAATCTCGTCCCGCCGTACGACGCGACGCTGACGAAGAACCTGCGCGACGGCGGCGCGATCATCATCGCGAAGACGCAGCTCACGGAGCTCGCGAACTGGGTGGCGGGCAATCCGTCGATGCCCAACAACTACAACTCGCTGAACGGCTACGGCTTCAATCCGTACGATCCGCGCCGCGATCCACGCGAGGCGACCGGCGACGGACGTCCGGCGCTCAATACCGGCGGCTCGAGCTCCGGCGCCGGCACCGCCGCGAGCTTCTGGGCCGCGAACGTCGGCACGGAAACCTCGGGCTCGATCCTGAGCCCGTCGAACCAGAACATGCTCGCCGCCGTGAAGCCGACGGTCGGCCGCGTCAGCCGCTACGGCGTCATCCCGATCACCGCTGACCAGGACACGCCCGGCCCGATGGCCCGCTACGTCTACGACGCCGCCACGCTCCTCGGCGTCCTCGAAGGCAACAATCCCGATCCGAACGACCCCGCGACGAGCAAGTGCACGCCGCCGCCGAATCACGACTACACGCAGTTCCTGAAGAAGGACGGCCTCAAAGGCGCGCGCATCGGCATTCCGCGTGCGGGTTTCTACGACAAGATCCAGCTTCCCGGCCGCGAAAAGCCGGGCGGCGGTCTCAATCCGGAGCAGGCGAAGGCGATGGCCGACGCGATCGCGGTGCTGAAGGAGCAGGGGGCGGTCATCGTCGATCCCGCCGACATTCCGAGCGTCGTCGACAAGGACCCGAAGAACAATTTCTTCCTCTGGGGCGTCTGCGCCGACATGGACGACGTGAAGGAGAAGAAGTGCTCGACCGTGCTCGCATACGGCATGGAGCGCGACTTCAACAAGTGGCTCGCGTCGCTCGGCAAGGACGCGCCGGTGAAGTCGCTCACGGACCTGCGCGAGTGGAACCGCAAGCACGAGAAGATGGGGACGATCAAGTACGGCCAGTCGCTGCTCGACATCTCGGACGCGATGGATCAGGACCTCTTCCGCGCACGCTATGAATCGGACCGCGCCCGCGACATCCAGCTCGCCGCGACGCACGGCATCGACGAAGTCATGAAGGCCGACAACCTCGACGCGCTGCTCTTCCCCGGACCGGGTGGAGCGGGCGTCGCCGCGCGGCCGGGCTATCCGACCGTGATCGTGCCGTACGCGCTGGTGCCGAACGCGCCGACGCCTGCGTTCCCCGAGGGCTTCAACGCGAAGCCGCAACCGTACGGCGTCAGCTTCACCGGGATGGCGTGCAGCGAGCCGACACTGCTGCGGCTCGCGTATTCATTCGAGCAGGCGACGAAGAAGAGGGTCGCGCCGCTGCCCTAACTTGGAGGGGTGGACGCCCTCGTCCACCCGCGGCGAAGCCGCGTTAACGCGCGGCCGGCGGACGAGGCGTCCGCCGCTCCAGGTCTAGTGCAGGAACGCCGAGGTCGTGAGCCACGCCTTATCGGGGTAGTAGGCGAACACCGCGCTCCCGCCACGGATCGTGTCGATGATCTTCTTCGAGACGAGTGACGAGACGGCGGGGCAGCCCCAGCTGCGGCCGAGGCGTCCGAGGACTTTGACGGCTTCGTAGCTGACGTATGCGGCGCCGTGGAGAACGATGGCGCGGTCCAGCGCCATGTCGTTGAAGCCTTCTTCGAGTCCCTTCAGCCGGAGCGAGTAGCCGTTGTGGCCGGTGTACGTGTCGGCCGTGACGAAGAGGCCGAGGCTCGTTTCGAGACTGCCGGGGCTGTTCGAGAACGCGGTCGTGACATCGCCGCCGCTGTTCTTGCCGTGCGCGACGAGCTCGCGGAAGAGGAGCTTCTTCGACGCGAGGTCGAACACGAACAGCCGCGGCTGCGACGATGGGATCGAATAGTCGATGACGGTTAGGAGATCGCGGCGTTGCACGAGCCCCGCGTCTTCCGCCTTTTTCGCCGCGTTCATGGCGAGGCGCAGAACATCCGCTTTGAGCCCCGGCGCCTGCTGCACCAGCGGCGACAGATCCTCGGCCGCACGTGCTTTGCCGGCCGCGACGAAAAGAAACACGAATGCGATGGACGCAGCGATTCGCTTCATATGGTTGAGCTACGACTTCGGACGATGTCGGCAAAATAACATGAGACGCGCCGGATGTAATCCCCCCTCATCGGAAACGCCTCTGGCAAGTCTTGTGAAGTTTCATGGGGTGGGGGGACCTCGACATGATCAGACGAAATGCTTCATTCGCCGTCGTCGCGACGGCGGCAGCGCTACTCCTTCTGGCCGGCTGCGGCACGTACCAGGACACCTACGGGTATCCGCAGCAGCAGCAGCCGTACACGAATACGATCCACGGGACCGTCGACTACGTCGACACCGCGTCGCACTCGATCGTCCTGTACGACACGAGCGGCTACGGCACGATGCTGTCGGGCAGCGGCTATCCGTCCAACAGCGGCAGCGTCCGCGTTTACTACGACAACCGAACGGGCGTGTCGTGGCAGGGGCGCAGTTACCGGCCGGCGGATCTCCAGCGTGGGGACCAGGTTGACGTGACGGTGTATCAGTCGGGCAACCAGCTGATCGCCGAGTCGGCGAACGTCACGTACAACGCGAACACCGCGAACAATCCGTATCCGAGCAATTCGTATCCGAACAACCAGTATCCGAACCAGTATCCGAACAGTCCGTACCCGAGCACGACGCAGTCGTCGCTGATCCGCGGCACGATCCGTTACGTCGATACGAACTCACGAACGATTTCGATCGATACGAACAACGGTCTCATGACGGTCTCGTATGACCGCGGCTTGCGCGTCGACGTGAACGGGCAGCTCTATCCAGTCACGAACCTCGAGCGCGGCGACGTCATCGATGTCCAGACGCAGGGCTACAGCAACAGCAACAACCTCTTCGCGAGCCGGATCACGCTCGTCCGCGACGTCCGGCGTTAGCGCGAGAAGCGATACCGCAGCTCCGCGATGACGCGACGTTCCGCGCCGGCTTTGGTCGCCTCGAAGCCGGCGCGGAGTTTCGGGAGCGGGCTCCAGACGAACGCGGCGGTGACGGCGTGCTGATGGATCGCGGCGCTCTGGAAGGACTCGACGCGCAGCGTGACGCGCGCACGCTCGAAGCGGCGGGAGAGCAGCGCGTAGGACGCGCGGATGTCGGTCGGGTACGGGACTCCGAGGAACCTGATCGTCGTCATTCCCCATCCGCTTTCGGCCGCGAGCGTCCAATCGTTGACGGTGTAGTCCGCGCCGGCGAGGTCGAATCGCGTCGCCCAATTGAAAAGCTCTCCGTGATCCTCCGCGTCGGAGCGGTTGTCGATGTGGGTGACCTGAAACGTGGCGTGATCGTTGTTCCATCGCGCGCGCGTCGACCAGCCGAGACGGTGGTCCGTTTCCGCGGAGACGGACGAGTAGTAGCCGTCGGAGACCGGCAGATGTTCGCCGAGCGTCGCCCAGTGATCGCGCAGGTCCCAGCCGCGCGACGCGGGGAGGGCACCGAACGTATCGTTGCCGCGGAAGACGCTCGCGCCCGCGAGGAAGCCGTGCTCGGTGTACGACGCGTCGACACCGATGGGACGAAGCTCCTCTCCCATCCAACTGTTCAGCGCTGACGGCGTGATCGAGTACGGCGTCTCCCAAAGCTCGTCGACGTTCTCGCGCGACGTCGGCAGGAAGAACGCTCCTTCCTTGAACCGGAAGCCATCGGCCTTCTGCTGGAGAAACGCCTCGACGACGCCGGCGTGCCCGCGCTTCGAGTCGTCGTCTTCCGTGCGCGCCAACAGGTGGACGTGCGCGTCGAAGAAGACTGACGGACGCCAATCGATCCCGAGCTGTGCCTGCGCCGAAACGGAGTCGCTACGGAGTGGCAAACCATCGGGAGCCGTCGTGCCACGAAAATCGGCGAAGCCACTCCATTGCAATGTGTCGGCAGCGTGGAGGTTGGAAGGCGCGAACACCACCAGCAGCGCATACATGAACTGCAAAAATCTGCGCGCCATCCGGCAGAATGATCGCATACGCTGCACGCGTTGAGATCCCCGATGAAAGTGACGGTACGACTGATCGCCGCAGTTCTCGCTGCCGCCATCGCGGCGCCGCTCGCAGCCGCGACCATCGAAGCGCGCGTCACCGACCCGCGCGGCAACCCCGTACACGACGCCGTCGTCTACGCGATCCCGGATGGTCGTACGCTGCCGCTGGCGAAGAAGAGCGCGGTGATGGACCAGAAGAACCGCATGTTCATTCCGCACGTACTTCCGGTGCAGGCCGGGACCGCCGTGCGATTTCCCAACAGCGACGACATTCGCCATCAGGTCTACTCGTTCTCTCCCGCGAAGACGTTCCAGCTCCCGCTCTACGCCGGCACGCCTGCGACGCCGCTCGTCTTCGACAAGGCGGGTGTCGTGGTCCTCGGCTGCAACATTCACGACCAGATGAGCGCCTTCATCATCGTCGTCGAGACGCCGTACTTCGACAAGACAGCCGCCGACGGCCGCGCGTCTCTCGGCGGCCTCGAATCGGGTCGTTACACGCTTCACGTCTGGTACCCCGACATGCGCACGGAACCGCAGCCGCAGAACGTCACGGTGAAAAGCGACGAGCGGATGACCGTCTCGTTTGTCGGTCATGGCCGTTCGTAGCTTCCAGGCGCGGCTGCTTTACCTCCTCATCGCCATCCTGGTGCTGCTCGACGCAGGCACACTCATCTCCGTCTACTTCGCCGGCCAGCGAACGCTGCGCAACACCGTCGCGGATCAACTCCGCGTCGGCTCGCGCGTCCTCAATCGCATTCTCGACACGCGGGCGCGGCAGCTCTCCGACTCGCTGCGCGTCCTCGCGCTCGACTTCGCGTTCCGCGAAGCGGTCGCGTCGGCGGACGTGCCGACGATCACCTCGGTCCTCGCGAATCACGGCTCGCGCATCTCCGCCGACGCGGTCGTTCTCGTGAATCTCAACGGCGTCGTCACCGCCGACACGCTCGGCGGCCGGTTGTCCGGCAAACCGTTTCCGTTCGCCGCCCTGCTTCGCGATGCGCAGAATCACGGCGAAGCGTCAGCGATGGTCTCGTTCGCGAACCGGCCGTACCAGTTCGTGCTCGTGCCGGTGCTCGCGCCGCGGCCGATCGCCTGGGTGTGCGCAGGCTTTGAAATTGATGAGCGCGTGCTGACCGACGTTCGGCGGCTCACGCACCTCGATATTGCGATCTGGAGCAGCAGTGCCGGTCCGCAGCTCGCCCCGGACGAGTCGAAATACGCGACGCTCGAGCAGCCGCTGCCGACCGGCGACGGCTCGCAGGTGAACGCGCTGCTGGCGAGCAACCTCGAAGAGGCGCAGAAGCCGTTCCGGAAACTCGAGCTGCAGATCTTCGCGCTGTCGACGATCGTCCTCATCGTCGCGGTCTTTGCCGCCGTCATCTTCGCGCGCAGCGTCAGCCAGCCGCTGCGCGTCCTCGCGGAAGGCGCGGGGCGCGTCGAGCGCGGCGACTACGTGACGCCCATCGTCGTGGAGCAGGAGGACGAGATCGGGCATCTCGCGACCGCGTTCAACCAGATGCAATCGGCGATCGCCACGCGCGAGGACGAGATTCGCTATCAGGCGACGCATGACGCGCTGACCGGACTCCCGAACCGCACGCTGTTCCTCGACCGCCTCTCGTACGCGATCGCTGGTGCGAAACGGAGCACCGGGTCTGCGGTCGGCGGCCCATCGGTCGGCATGATCATGATGGACGTCGACCGCTTCAAGGAGATCAACGACACGCTCGGGCATCAGGTCGGCGACCAGCTCCTCATCGACATCGGCCGCCGGCTCGAGCACACCTTGCGACAGAGCGACACGGTCGCGCGCCTCGGCGGCGACGAGTTCGCGGTCATGTTCATGGCGCCGACGTTCAAGCACGCCGAGGAGGTAGCGGCGCGGATCGTCGGAGCGTTCGACGCACCGATCATCCTCGGCGACGTCTCGATCGACGTGAACGCGAGCCTCGGCATCGCGCTGTATCCGGCGCATGCCGACGACGCCGGCACGCTGATGCGGCACGCCGACATCGCCATGTACGACGCGAAGCGCGAGCACAGCGGCATCGCGGTGTACGAGCCGGGGCGCGACGAGCACACGCTGCGGCGGCTGTCGCTGATCATGGATCTGCGGCAGGCGATCGTGCGCGACGAGCTGGAGCTCTACTTCCAGCCGAAAGCCGACGTCCGCAGCGAGCGTGTTGGACACGCCGAGGCGCTCGTGCGGTGGAACCATCCGCGGCACGGCGTCATGCGGCCGGACGAGTTCATCCCGCTCGCGGAGCAGTCGGGCAAGATCGGCCTGATCACGAAGTGGGTGATCCGGAAAGCGATCGCGCAGTGCGCGCAGTGGCGGCGAGAGGGTCTCGATCTCGCGGTCGCCGTGAACCTCTCGGCGCTCGACCTGTTCGACTCGGAATTGCCGGTCTTCATCAGCGGGCTCTTGACCGAGGCGGGACTCCCGCCGGCGAGCATCGTCCTCGAGATCACCGAGAGCGCGGTCATGAAGGACGCGGCTTTCGCGCAGAAGATGCTCGCGGATCTCAAACGGCGGGGAGTATGCCTCGCGATCGACGATTTCGGGACCGGCTACTCGTCGCTGGCTCACCTGAAGCGGCTTCCGGTGGACGAGCTGAAGATCGACAAGTCGTTCGTGCTCAACCTCACCGAGACCGCCGCGGACGATCTCGTGATCGTGCGCTCGACCATCGAGCTCGGTCACAACATGGGCCTCGTCGTGATCGCGGAGGGCGTCGAGACCGCCGAATCGTGGGCCATCCTCAAACGCCTCGGTTGCGACATGGCGCAGGGCTACTTCATGACCAAACCTCTCCCCGCCGAGGCGTTCAAGGCGTGGCTGCAGGCGTCGCGGTGGGGATCGTCGGCACGCTAATCGCGGGTGCACGCCCCTCACCCGGCGCTTCGCGCCACCCTCTCCCGAAGGGAGAGGGGAGAAAAAAGAAAGCTCTTACCCCTCTCCCTCCGGGAGAGGGTGGCGGAGCGTAGCGACGCCGGGTGAGGGGCGTGGCGCCCGCGATAAACGTGTTCGCGTACGCTGGCATCCGCCAACTTCCCCTGGCAGTCGGCAAATGCCGGTGGCATCCGGCAAATGCCCGTGTGAGTCGGCCAACTGCCCGTGGCAGTCGGCGAACTGCCGGTGGCATCCGGCAAATGCCCGTGTGCGTCGGCCAACTGCCGGTGGCATCCGGCGAATGCCCGTGGAAGTCGGCCAACTACCCGCGGCATCGGGCGAATGCCCGTGTGAGTCGGCAAACTGCCCGTGGCATCCCGCAACCGCCCGTGTAAACTGGCGGACACAGGCGAGAATGAGTGTCGGTTCAGAGTGGCTGGTGGATGCCGCGGGTTGCGATGCCTCGGCGTTGACGAGTGTTGCTGTCTTACGCGAGCTATTCGACCGGATCATTCGCCAGCTCGACCTGCACCCCCTCCACGAGTCGCTCTTTCACATCTTCCCCGAACCGGGCGGCATCACCGGCTTCGTGATGCTGTCGGAGTCGCACCTCGCGTGTCACACGTATCCGGAGTACGGGACGATCACGTTGAACCTGTACTGTTGCCGCCCGCGGCCCGAGTGGCCGTGGCGGGAGCAGCTCGCGGAGCTCCTCGGCGCGACCTCGGTCACCGTGCGTGAATGCGAGCGTGCGACGCAGGAGGTTGCCGCATGGCAGTAGCGAACTGTCCATCCTGCGGCGGCCAGATCGAGTTCAAGGTCGGCTCGTCGGCCGCGGTCATCTGCGACCACTGCCGCACGGTCGTCGCCCGCACCGACCGCGGGCTCGAGGACCTCGGCAAAGTCGCGCCGCTCGTCGACACCGGCTCGCCGCTCCGGCGCGATCTGCCGGGGAAAATCCGCGGCGCAGGATTCCGGCTCGTCGGCCGCACGCAGATGCGCCACCCGATGGGCGGCGTCTGGGACGAGTGGTACGCGGCGTTCGACAGCGGCCAGTGGGGCTGGATCGCCGAGGCTCAGGGGAAGTACTACGTCACCGTCAAAGAGGCGCGGACCAACCTGCCGCCGTACGACATGCTGCAGGTCGGCGGGATGTACGACGGCCTGACCGTCACCGAGGTCGGCACGGCGACCGTGATCGCGGGCGAAGGCGAGATCCCGTGGCGCGTCGAGCCGAAC
>DASYSN010000679.1:0-7253 GCA_036003305.1 Thermoanaerobaculia bacterium | reverse complement strand
TCTCGACGCGCTGCACCGCGTCGAAGTGTCGCGCCGGCCCGGAAGCTGCGCCCGCCGCGCTGCTCTCGGCGACCCGCACCAGAACATGCTGGTCACCCGTCACCGACCGCAGATCCTTCGTGATCCTCTCCGCAAGCTCGCCCCCCGAAAGCCCCCGATAAACATCCCGATGCGCCACCACCGTCTCCGCCATCCGATTCCCGGCGTCCTCGAACACGTAGTGCTGCCGAAGCGCATCAGCGAGAGCCGGCATCACGTCACACGGCTGCGCGGTCGACGAGGTGGCGACGAGAAGCAGGGCTAGGGCAATCACTTCTTTTCGAGCAGCACCACGCCGCCCCATACCGCCTTCGGCTTCTCACCTTTCGTATCAGGAAAGAGAGAGAAGAGACGAAAGAGGAGCGAAAGCCGGTGCAGCTTCGCCGCGGTGTGGAGCATGTTTCGCGCGTCGAGCGGCTTCCAGCCGCATTTCTCGAAGAAGTGCGGCCCTTCCTCGGGGCCGAACTTGAGCGGCGCGCCGGCCTCGCCGAGGCGGGAGCCGATCTGTTTCTGAAGCATCTTCAGCAAGGCGGGGTTCGTCAGATCGCTCGCCCATCGCTCGAACGATGGCTGCGCGGCGAGGTCCTGCGCGAGGCCGCAGACCTCATCGGCGTCCAGATAGACGAGCAGCCCTTCGCTGATGATGAGCACGCGCTTCGAAGCGCGGCCGAGCTCCTCGAAGACGCCGCGCCGCGCCGTGCTATCCGCGAGATCGATGCGAATCGATTCGAGGCGGCACACCGGCTTCTCGTTCTTCAGAACGTCGGCTTTGTAGTCGAGGATGTCCGGCAGATCGATGTCGACCCAGCGCAGCGACGGCGGAAGCTTCATCCGGTACGGCCGCGCATCGAGTCCTGCGGCCAGGTCGATGACCATGTCGGCGCCGCGCGCGACCTCCTGTTCCACGAAAGTGTCGATCAGGTGCGTCCGCGCGGTGTACGACCACGCGTAGCGCTGAGAAGGCTTGATCGACGACATGATCTCCTCGCCGCGTTTCCCGGCGAGGCGCCGCGCAAACGGATCGCGAAACACCGCGTCGCTGAGGTCCGTCTCCATGGCGCGATACACGGCCACCCACAGCGCGGTGTCGGAGATGTTTCGAATGAGCTGTTCCGGCATGTCGCCGAGTTATACCGGATTCACGGCCGCACGGCACGGCCGTAGCCTGCACTATTGAAGACGCCGATGGAGCCGGGCAGCCTCGATCACGCGGTGAACGGCATCGATCACGACGTCTGGCTCATCGAGTTGCACGTGGTGGCCACTATGCGGCGCCACGACGTGGACGCTGTTCGTCGACAGTGCGGCAAGCCGATCCTGCAGGTCTCGATTCCATGCGTGCTGATTGTCCGTATAGTCGCTGTCGTCGTCGAGACCAGGCGTTTTGCTGATGACGATCAGCGGGAGGTCTCCGAGCGGGTGGGCGGACGTGGTCGTATTGTGCATGGCGATGAAGTCCGCGCGCATGTCGTCCGTGTCGCCTCCGCTCGTCGGCTGCCGGGACATCGCCCACAACTGCATTTTCTGCGCGTTCGGCGGAAGTTTGTCGTACGGAGGATTGACTTTCGAAGGTGCCTTCCTCGGATGCACCACAGCCGCCCACTCTTCGTCCGTCAACGTGCTCGGACGAATGATCTTGCCGTTGATCCAGAGGTACTCGTCTTCGTGCGTCGCATCGACGAGCACCAACGCGGCAACATCCGCAGGATAGTCATGCGCAAACATACGCGCGATCAGACCTCCCCACGAATGACCAACGAACACGTAGGGTCCCTTAATGTGCGCGGCACCCAGGAGATCGTGAAGCTCTCTTGCGGAGGTGGCGACGCCGCGCGGCGCCGGACCAGGATCGCTCCACGCCTGTCCGGGTCGATCGTAGGCGCAGACCTCGGTGTCGCGCGCCAGCGCGGGCTGTACCAATGCCCAGTCGAATGAATAGTCGCCAAAACCGTGAATGAGAACGACTGCCGGCGTCCCGCTCCCCTCGCACTGCACATGAATACTGGTTGCGTGAACCTTCACCAGCCGGCCGGGCGCCGGAACAACCATTGAAATCGCGACAGCCAGCCAGAGGAACAAGGACACCCAATATACGAATACCTTCGTAGCTTGTCAACGAAGGTATTCGTACGAGTCCGGCATGTCGCCGAGTCATACCGGATTCACGCCCGCACGGCACGCCGCCGCAGCGTGCAGGGCGCGACGCAGTCGGGTTCGGTGATCGCCCACAGCTCGCGTCCCGCTCCCGGCTCGCTGGCCGCGAAGTAGAGCGTCGCGCCAATTTTCAGGAACGGACCGGGATTGGAGCTCGGCGCTCCCGGATTCACGTCCGCGAGCAGGCGCGTTCCGGCGACGGTTCCGTCGCTGATCCACGGCTCGTCGCCATGCGCGGCATCACTGCCGATGAAATACAGATGGCCGTCCGCGTAGAGGGTGGCGTGCGTCGAGCACGTCTGCGATGTGTCCGGGCTGTCGAGCGATGCGAGCTTGAACGTACCCGGAATCGTTCCATCGCTGCGCCAAAGCTCCGGCGCCGTTCCAGGGTATCTGTACCAGTAGAGAACACCGCCGCCGCTCGTGACCTCATCCACCGAGTTGCAGGAGAAAGCATTGTCGAGGACCTTCACGGTTCCCGCGCTGGTACCGTCGCTGCGCCACAACGCGCCGTCACCAAAAAACATGACCCCTCCGCCGGCGCTCCACATGGCCAGCGGCACGATGCGAATGTTGAGGTGACTCACGAACTGGGCCTGAGTCGTCGTCATGTCGGTGCGCCAGAGATTCAATCCGTTGTCGTAATTCGAGAGGAAGTAGACCGAGCCGCCGGCCTTCGTGAATGCGTGCGGCTGCCGCGACTGCGCCGCGTCGAGCGTGTTCGTGATTGGAACCGTCCCCGACTCCGTACCGTCGGTCCGGTAAGCCCGTTCATTGGCCTGAAAGTAGACGTAGTCGCCGACCGACGACGGGGCGGACGGATAGGACGTACTGTCTCCCGGATTGAGATCCGCCAGGACGTGCGTTCCTTCAACCGAACCATCCGAAATCCACGGCTCGCCGCCATGCGCGGCATCGGTCGCCAGGAAGAACGCTTTGCCGTGGAGCGGGACGATGTTGGACACCTGCCAGATGAGAAGGTCGCTGTGGTAGAGCCGTATCGTACCCGCCGATGTCCCGTCGCTCCGCCACAGATCGCCGGGAACGGCGCCCCCGTAAACCGAAAAGTAGTAGTAGTGATCCGCCGCCGCTGCTCCGACCGGAGGTGCCAGGAAGGTCGCGAGCGAAAACGTCCCGGTCGCCGTGCCGTCGGAGGTCCAGACAGACGGGAAGGACGCTCCGTCAATCGCGGTGAACAGAAGCTTGCCATCGAGTGCGCCGAAGAGTGATGGAGAGGAGCCGAGCGACGTATCGGGCCGAACGTCTTTCACGAGATGAGTGCCGGCGGCTGATCCATCACTCACCCACGGCTCGGCGCCGTGAACGCCGTCGTCACCGGGGAAGAAGACGCCGCCCGGCCGCGGAATCAGATACAGCGCATTCGTCAGGCCCCAACCCGCGCCCGGATAGATGTCCGAGACGAGCTGCGTTCCTGCCGTCGTACCGTCCGTCGTCCACAGCTCCCATCCGTGATACGCGTCTCGCGCTGGAAACAGGTGTCGCTGTCCAACGGTCACGCCGAGCTCGACGTCCTGCAGCTCCTGGATTTCGCGTGTACCTGTCGTGGTCCCGTCCGAGATCCACACCTGTGCCCCCGTCACCCCTCCGTCGTTGATCGTGAACAACAGGTTGCTTCCGAACGCGCGCGTCCAGATGATGTTCGAGAGGCCCGCGATGATCAGGCTCGTGCCGCCTGTCGTTCCGTCCGTTCGCCAGATGTCGGTGCCGCTGATGGCGTCGGCCGCCGTGAAATACACCGCGTTTCCGACGACCGTCATCTGATCGGGCGCGGTCTTGAACCCGCCTTTCACGAGCAGCGTCCCTGCGCTCGTGCCGTCGCTCTTCCAGAGACTCCATGACTGATCCGTCTCGTGGACGGTCATGAGAACGTTGCTTCCGAACGTCATGCCGCGCGTCGGCGTCAACGGGTTGACGAAGTGGGTTCCCGACTGCGTCCCGTCGGAGATGTAGATGCCATTCGTCGTCCCGTCGAAGGCGCGAAACAGGAGGCGCGATCCGAACGAGCCGAGCGCGGTCGGGAACGAGGTGGATGATCCCGGATTGAGATCCGTCACGAGGTGCGTTCCGCCGGGCGTTCCGTCGGAGCACCACAGCTCGCGACCGGAAGTTGGACTCACTCCGTCGAAGTAGAGGAGCGATCCGGCGATCGTGATGAAGGTGGCGGGTGCGCCCGATCCGCTGCCGGGGTTGACGTCGGCAAGCATCACCGTTCCGCTTTCGGTGCCGTCGCTCGCCCACATCTCGCGGCCGTGCACGCCGTCGTTGGCGACGAAGGCGATGCGGTTGCCGAGTGCAATCCCGAACGGCACATACTCCGGTAACGAGGAACAGACGCCGGGGCAGATATCGCGCACGAGCTGCGTCCCGGCAGATGTCCCGTCAGTCTTCCAGAGCTCGATTCCGGAACTCGGAAGCGTCGCGGCGAAGAAGCTGAGGTTTCCCGCCGTCGCCATCGGCTGGACCGCCGACCCGTTGGGCGATCCCAGCGGGCGAATGTCCTTGACGAGATGCGCTTGCGCGAACGCGTCGAAAGCACAAAGAACGAGCGCGAGGGAACGGAGGATACGGGAGGACATTGGACCGGAGATAAGGATACCTCACGCCGCCGGCAACGACGTCTCCTCGACCGGCGGCAGAATCCCGCGCTCGATGTAGATCGGGCGGACGTGCTGCGCGAGCATCGGCCGCCGGTACGCGAACCAGGAGCCGGCGAGGGCGCAGCCGAGGGCGCCGATCAGGATCGTGTGCGGCGCGCCGATGCGGTCCGCAACGATCCCTCCGATCAGGCTGCCGATCGGCTGCGTGCCGAGGACCGCGACGCTGTAGAACGCCATCACGCGGCCGCGCAGGTCCTCGCTCACCACCGTCTGCAGGATTGTGTTCGAGGACGACGACTCCAGCATCATCCCGGCGCCGACGAACGGCAGCACCGCCAGCGACACCCAGAGCGAATGCGAAAGCGAGAAGACGACCAGTCCCGCGCTCAGCATCAGAGTCGCGGCGACGATCACCTTTCCGAGGCCGACCACCGAATGCCGTGACGCGAGATACGCTGTGCCGCACAACGCGCCGATTCCGACGGACGTCATCAGAATCCCGAGCGTGTGCGCGCCGCCGTGGAGCACCGTCGACGCGAACACCGGCATGAGCACCGAGTACGGCATCCCCAACAGGCTGATGAACGCCACGTTGACCAACAACTCGCGAACCGGCGCGAAGCCGTACACGTACCGGAATCCGCTGTGGAGCTCCTGCAGCATCCGCGCGCCGCTCCGTACGATCGTCCGCGCGGGAACGTTCATGGCGAGGAGCGAGGCGATCACGGCGACGTACGAGATCGCGTCGATCATGAAGCACCACCCCTCGCCGACGATCGCGATGATGATTCCGGCGACCGAGGGGCCGACGATGCGCGACGCGTTGAACATCGCCGAGTTCAGCGCGATCGCGTTCGGGAGATCGGCGCGGTCGTCCACCATCTCGACCACGAACGCCTGCCGCGCCGGCGTGTCGAATGCGTTGATCACCCCCTGCACGAGCTGCAGCACGATCACCTCGGCGACCGTGATCACGTTCATCAGCGCCAGCACCGCGAGCGCCAGCGACTGCAGCGCCGAGAGAATCTGCGTCACGACCAGCACGCGGTGGCGGTTCCAGCGGTCGACATAGACGCCGGCGAACGGCGCGAGCACCAGCAGCGGGATCTGTCCCGCGAAACCGGTGACGCCGAGGAGCAGCTCCGACTTCGTCAGCCGGTACACCAGCCAGGCCGTCGCCACGCGCGTCAGCCACGTCCCTACCAGCGACACGCTCTGCCCGGCGAAGAAGAGGCGGTAGTTGCGGTGCGTGAGGGCGCGGGTGAGCCGGGACATCGCGCGTATTGTCGCAAGCGGCGTTCCCGTAGTGGCCACTCTCAGGGCGCGACTTCTGCACGTTTGCCGGCGTGTTACGAGAGATTCTCTGCTTCGCGGGCGGCGCTTTCATCTTGCTCGCCAATTCGGTCGACATCGCGTGGACGACCCTCGGGACGCACGGCGGCGGACCGATTTCAGGCCCGACGCTTTCGCTCTTCTGGAAATTCGCCGTGCTGCTTCATCGCCGCAGCAAGCACCATCGGCTTCTCTCGTTCGTCGGCTCCGGACTCCTCGTCGTGCTCCTGCTGCTCTGGACAGGCTTGATCTGGCTCGGCTGGTTCACGATCTTCAGCGCGGATCCGCACTCGATCGTCAACGCACAGACGCACCAGCCGGCGGGCGCCGCCGCGCGCATCTACTTCGCCGGCTACTCCATCGCGACCCTCGGCAACGGCGACTTCATGCCGTCGTCGAAGCTATGGCAGATCCTCACCGCGCTGACGACGCTCTCCGGCCTCGGCACGGTATCGCTCGAGATCACATTCCTGCTCAACGTTCTCGGCGCCGTCGTGGAGCAGCGCACGCTCGCCGCGTACATTTCGGACCTCGGCGGCAAGCCGCTCGTGATCCTGGAGCGATCGTGGCTCGGCGAGAAGTTCGATTCGCTCTCCCAGCACCTGATCCAGATCACGGCGATGGTGCAGCTCTACACCGAACAACACCTCGCCTATCCGGTGCTCCACTTCTTTCACAGCGAGAGCGAGCGCACGTCACCGGCGTTGCGGCTCGCGTCACTCGAGGAACTGATCTTCCTTTTGTGCCACGCGGTCGCCGAGGAGGCGCGCCTTCCGCCGCTGATCGTGCTGCCGCTCGAAGCGGCCATGCAGGGACTCTCCGACGTGGTCACGAACGAATTCATCGAGCCGGCGACGGAGGCGCCTCCTGTCATTCACCTTCAGCTCGTGCGCGACCTCGGAATCCCGACCGTCGACGAGAAGACTTACGCCGCCGCAGCGGGGGCCGCAGCCTACCGGCGCCGCGTTTTTGCCGGGCTCGTCCAGGACGATGGCTCCGATTGGTTCAAAGCGTCAGGAATTGGTAAGTCCTTGGAGTAAGCCGTCCGGAACCTGTAAGTTCCACCGGGCAGGAAGTGCTGGACTGCACGTTTCCGGCGTGCTACCTTGC
>DASYSN010000678.1:0-16409 GCA_036003305.1 Thermoanaerobaculia bacterium | reverse complement strand
CGATGCGCGCGTCGTCGTGGACGCCGAGGAAGTGGCCGAGCTCCGGATGCTTGCGGTAGAAGATCGCACCCGACATGCCGACGGTGTACTGCCGTTTCGCAAATGAGTCGACCGTCATGCGGTGGTAGTGGCGCGTGACCGCCTTCGCGTTGTAGCGGATCTTCAGGCCGAGATCGTTGAGGCGATACGCGAGCTCGATGTCCTCCCACGCGGCGGCCGGAAAGGTCGTGTCGAACGGATGGTCGGCGAGGAGCTGGCGGTCGATCGAGATGTTGGACGTGTAGAAGAAGTTGAACGGGACCGTCTCGCCGTCACGAATCAGTTTGTAGCCGAACTGCAGGCCGTAGTCGTTGATGTAGTCCATGAACGCGGTGACGCGTTCCTTGCGCGGCCAGCCGGTATAGCCGAGGCAGGCGACGAGCGCGTCGTCACTCGCGTCGCGGTGCGTGCGGGCGTGCTCCGCAAGGAAGTCGCGCTCGGGCACCGTGTCGTCGCCGATGAAGACGACGAATCGGCCGGTCGCCAGCGCGACGCCGTTGTTGCGTGCCGCGCTCGGCCCGGAGTTCGGCTGCGTCCGGAACTGCAGCCGCAGGTCCCAATGCATCGTCGGGATGTTGTGTGTCGGATCGGTCGAGCCGTCGTTGATGACGACGACCTCGAACGGCGGCGCGTCGCGCTGGTCCTCCAGCGCTTTAAGGACCCGCATGAGCATTTCCTGCCGGTTGTAGGTGGGGATGACGACGGAGAAGTAGTAGCTGTCGTTCTCAGGCACTCGTCCCCCCGTCAACGGCGAGCACCTGTCCCGTAATTGCACTCGCGTCGTCGGAGAGGAGGAACGCGATGGCGGCGGCGACTTCGTCGGCGCGGATGACGCGGCGCATCGGGATCTGGCGGATCATCTCCTTCCGCACGTCGTCGGACATGTCGGCCGTCATCTCCGTCTCGACGAGCCCCGGCGCGACGCAGTTGACGCGGATACCGCCGCGCGCGACCTCGCGCGCGAGCGACTTCGTCATCGCGATGAGGCCGCCCTTTGCTGCCGAGTAGTTCGTCTGGCCGATGACGCCGTGGATGCCGGAGAGCGACGCCACGTTCACGATCGAGCCGCGGCGCTGCTTCATCATCACCGGCAGGACGGCTTTCGTCGTGATCCAGGCGCCGGAGAGATTGGTGTCGACGACGTCGCGCCACTCGGCGTCGGTCATGTTGTAGGCGAGATTGTCGCGCCGGATCCCGGCGTTGTTGACCAGTGCGTCGATCGAGCCGAAGCGGTCGACGATCAGCTCCACGAGCTGGTGCGTCGCATTCGCGTCGCGTGCGTCGACGTGGTACGCGCGGATGTGCGTCGTGCTGTCGGCGCCGAGGGTGCCGCGCGCGTCCGCCTCGAACTGCAGCGCCTCGTCGCGCGACTTGCTGTACGTGAACGCGACCGACCAGCCGTCGGCCAGCAGATGCATGGCGGTCACGCGGCCGATGCCGCGCGAGCCGCCCGTGATCAGCACTACCTGCGACGACACGGTCAAACCGTCAGGCTTCTTCCTCGTAGCGTTCCTTGAGCGAGGCGACGACGGTCGGATCGGCGAGCGTCGTGACGTCGCCGAGGGCGCGGCCTTCGCCGATGTCGCGCAGCAGCCGGCGCATGATCTTGCCGGAGCGCGTCTTCGGCAGGTCGGCGGTCACGAAGATTTTCTCCGGACGCGCGATCGCGCCGATCTTCGCCGCGACATGCGCTTTCAACTCGCGCTCGAACGCTTCGGGATCTTTCAACGCGTGGTCGCGCTGCGACTCCTTCACGATCACGAACGCCGCGATGCCCGTCCCCTTGATCTCGTGCGCAATCCCGACGCACGCGGCCTCGGCGACCGCCGGATGGTCGACCAGCGCCGACTCGACTTCCATCGTGCCGATGCGGTGGCCGGCGACGTTGATGACGTCGTCGACGCGTCCGAGGAGCCAGAAGTAGCCGTCCTCGTCGCGCTTCGCGCCGTCGCCGGTGAAGTAGATGCCGTCCCACTTCGACCAGTACTGCTTCACGAAGCGGTCGGGATCGCCCCAGATGCCGCGCAGCATCGAAGGCCACGGCGAGGTGATCGCGAGATAGCCGCCGCCGACTTCGATCGGGTTGCCCTTCTCGTCGAGGATCTGCGCGTCGATGCCGGGGAACGGCTTCGTCGCGGAGCCCGGCTTCGTCGGAACGATGCCGGGAAGCGGCGTGATCATGATCGCGCCGGTCTCGGTCTGCCACCAGGTGTCGACCACCGGGCAGCGCTCGTTGCCGATGTTGAGGTGGTACCAGATCCACGCTTCGGGATTGATCGGCTCGCCGACCGAGCCGAGGAGGCGAAGCGACGACATGTCGTGCGCCTTCGGCAGCTCCTCGCCCCACTTCATGAACGCACGGATCGCGGTCGGCGCGGTGTAGAAGATGGTGACCTTGTGGCGCTCGATGATGTCCCAGAAGCGGTCCTTCTTCGGCCAGTCGGGCGCGCCTTCGTACATCATCACCGTCGCGCCGGCGGCGAGCGGTCCGTAAACGACGTACGAGTGGCCGGTGACCCAGCCGATGTCGGCGGTGCACCAGTAGACGTCGTCGTCTTTCAGGTCGAAGACCCACTTGCACGTCGCGAGGCAGCCGGTCAGGTAGCCGCCGGTGGTGTGGATGATCCCTTTCGGTTTGCCGGTCGTGCCGGACGTGTAGAGCGTGTAGAGCATGTGCTCGGAATCGACAAAGACCGGCGGGCAGTCGGCCGAGGCGTCCTTGATCAGGTCGTGGTACCAGTGATCGCGCCCGTCCTTCATCGTGACGTCGTCGTCTGTCCGCTTGACCACCACGACACTCTCGATCGAAGGGCAACCCTCGACCGCGTCGTCTGCCGTCTTCTTCAGCGGCACGAGCGTTCCGCGGCGATAGCCGCTGGTCGCGGTGATGAGGCATTTCGCCTGCGCGTCCTGAATTCGGTCCCTCAGCGCCTCGGCGGAGAAGCCGCCGAAGACCACCGAGTGGATGGCGCCGATGCGCGCGCATGCGAGCATCGCGACCGCCGCTTCGACGAGGAGCGGGAGGTAGATCGCCACGCGATCGCCGGTGGTGACGCCGAGCGACTGCAGCGCGTTCGCGAACTTCGACACTTCTTCGTGCAGCTCGCGATACGTGACGCGCCGGATCTCGCCCGGCTCACCCTCCCAGATCAGCGCGATCTTGTCGCCGCGCGTTGCGAGGTGACGATCGAGGCAGTTGTACGACGCGTTGATGCGGCCGCCGACGAACCACTTCGCGTACGGCGCGTTCCACTCGAGGACCTTGTTCCACTTGCGGTCCCAGTCGAGCTGCTCGGCCCAGCTTGCCCAATACGCCTCGCGATCGCGGCTCGCCTTCGCCCAGATGTTCGGATCGTCGGCGTTCGCGTTCTTGCGGAACTCGTCCGGCGGCGCAAACTCACGGTTTTCCTGCAGCAATGCGTCAATCGCAGAGTCGTGGTCGGGCATGGGCTTCCTCCGGACGCGGATTCTCTCTCGTGTGGCGCGGACTTTCTAGTCCGCGCTCCGTGGCGAGGGACGCGGGCTGGAAAGCCCGCGCCACACGAGGGAGGTAGTTACGCGGTCGCGAGGGCGTTTGCGATCGACTGAAAAACGCCGAGGCCGTCGGCGTTGCCGAGGAGCGACTCGGAACAGCGCTCCGGGTGCGGCATCATGCCGAGGACGTTGCGTCCGGCGTTGCAGATGCCGGCGATGCTGCGGGCGGAGCCGTTCGGATTCGCTTCGCTGGTGAGGCGGCCTTCGTTGTCGCAGTAGCGGAAGATGACCTGGTGATTGCGTTCCAGCGTGTCGAGCGTCGCTTCGTCGGCGTAGTAGTTCCCTTCGCCGTGTGCGATCGGTACCCGGAGCACCTGCCCCGCCGTCAGTGAATTTGTGAACGGGGTGTCAGTTTCCTCGGTGCGCACGAAGACGTCGCGGCCGAGGAAGCGGAGGTGCTGGTTGCGCATCAGCGCGCCGGGCAGAAGGCCGACTTCGGTCAGGACCTGGAAGCCGTTGCAGATGCCGAAGACGAGGCCGCCGGCCGCCGCATGGCGCTTGATCGGCTCCATGATCGGCGCGAACTTCGCGAGCGCGCCGGCGCGCAGGTAGTCGCCGTACGCGAAACCGCCGGGGATGATCACGCAGTCGGCGCCGCGCAGGTCGGTGTCCTTGTGCCACAGGAACTCAGCGTCGGCGCCGAGGACGTCCTTCGTCACGTGCATCGCATCGTGATCGCAGTTGGAGCCGGGCAGAATGACGATTCCGAATTTCATGTCGTTTCCCGTCCCGTCATCCTGAGCCGGCGTAGCGCGGCGAAGGATCTCCCGATGCGCTACAGGTGGCTCGTGCTGCGAAACTTGAGATCCTTCGCCGTCTACGCGGCTCAGGATGACGGCTGGTCACTTCACACTCACCGGTCGAGGGACTTTGTAGATTGTAAGGGAGCCGGCGCGGTCGGTCACGGCGAGCGTGTTGGAGTCGCGGTCGTAGGCGAGGGCGTAGGCGCTCACGCCGTACAACGATGCAGGATTGATGCGCCGCTGCGAGCCGGTGAACGCGCCGCTCACGTCGCAGCGACGCTCGGCGTAGAGCAGCATGTTGTTCGGCGCGAGCGTGAGGATTTGCGGGCCCGCGTTGTCGGGGAGGCAGATGCGGTCGCTGTTGACGAAGTCGCCGAAGTCGGCGCTCATCCGCATCTGTCCGTCGCTCCCTTTGGTCATCGTCTTCGCGGTGCGGATGACCGGCTTTTCGAGCAGGTGATCGCGGCTGATGGCGACGAGCGCCTTCTCGTCAGCGGAGAAAACCGCGCCTTCGATCTTGTCGGCCGTCTCGAGCGGATCGCGCGCGAGCTGGTTGAAGCTGGCCGTATCGTAGAGCGCCACCGAGGTCGCTTTCGCCGAGCCGAAGTCCTCGGCGGCGATCACGGCGAGGAAGTGCTCGCTCGCGGCGATCGCCATCGGATCTTCGATCGGAAGGGTATGCAACTCGTGCTCGCCGGCGCCGTCGTAAACGTGGACGCGCCGTCCGAGGAGGTAAAGATAGCGGCCCTTCGGATCGGGAACGGCATCGCGGATCTCTTCTCCCTCGATCGTGATCTCTCGGAGGACGCCGAGGTCGGGGAGCGACAGGATCACGGCGCTTTCGTCGCTTCCGTTGGCGATGAAGAGGCGCGAGGCGTCGCTGTTCGTCCGCAGCGTGACGAGCTCTTTTGTCGCGGCGATCTCGGCCTTGTCGAGAACGACGCGCTTCTTGATCGCGCCGCTCTTCGGGTCGACGGCGATCACGGCCTGCGGCTGCGCGAGTCCGACGTAGAGCGTGCCGTCGCGTCCGATGGCGAGGCCGTGCGGATCGCCGGAAAGCGACCAGCGGCGAACGATCTTGGTGTCGCGAGAGGGAACCGGGGTGAGCGTTTCAGGTTGCGGGGCGGGCGTCGCGGCGAGCAGGAGCGCCGCGGAAAGAGTGAGCAGCACGGGGCGTGTGAAACTACTCCTCGAGTGTGTAGGAGAAGTTTTCGATGACCGTGTTCGCAAGGAGCCGTTCACACATCTGTCGAACTTGCGATTCGATATCAGCCCGTGACTGCCCACCGTCCGCAAGCACTATCTTGAACAGCTTTCCGACACGCACATCTTCCACGCCCGCGAAGCCAAGCGAACTGAGCGAATGCTGGATGGCTTTGCCCTGGGGGTCGAGGACAGAGGGTTTGAGCTCGATGGTGACGACTGCTTTCATGACACCTCAGAAAAGCGCTAATTGGGTCCCGCTGGCGACCGCCCGCGCCACGGAGCGCCGCGCGATTTTGAAGACACCGGTCGGCGCGAACTGCTTCGCGATCGCGAGCTCGAGCTGGGCGCCGGTGCGGTCGAGCAGGGCGGAGGTCATCTCGCGCACGATCGACTCGTGGTTGTTCTTCTGCGAGAGGTGAATCATGCAGAGCGTCTTCGTTTCGGCGCCGAGCATCCGCTGCAGCGCGACCATCGCGTCGTCGTTCGACAGGTGCCCGAAGCGCGACATGATCCGGCGCTTGAGCGACCACGGATAGGTTCCCATCCGCAGCATGTCGAGGTCGTGGTTGGACTCGAAGAAGAGGCCGTCGCAATCGCGCAGATGACCGATCACCGGCGGGTCGGTGTAGCCGAGGTCGGAGGCGATGCCGACGCGCGTGCCGTCGCGCGACTCGATCACGAAGCAGGCGGGATCGGTGGCGTCGTGAATCGTGCGGCGCGCATGGACCGCCAGCTCGCCGATCTCGAACGTCGAGTTGTTCTCGAAGACGACGGTGCGGGTGACGGTCGGATCGATCTGCGAATGGTTGAGCGTCCCCCGCGTCAGATAGATCGGGAGGTTGTACTTGCGCGCGATGGAGTCGGCGCCGCGGATGTGGTCGTAGTGCTCGTGGGTGATGACGATCGCGGCGATGCGTTCGATGTCGCCGCCGGCCTCGATCAGCCGCTTTTTCGTCTCGCGCGGGCCGAAGCCGGCGTCGACCAGAATCGAGGTCCCGTCGCTCTCGAACCAGAATGAGTTCCCCGCGCTGCCCGATCCGAGCGGAGCCACGATCATGCGAGCAGTGTAAGGCAATACAATCCGCCCGCGATGAAAGAGCGGTTTGTCGTCGAAGGGGGCAGGCGTCTGGAGGGGACGATTCGTCCGGGCGGCAACAAGAACGCCGCGCTGCCGATCCTCGCGGCGTGCCTGCTCACCGACGACGCGATCGTTCTTCGCAACCTGCCCGACATCCAGGACGTCCGGGTCATGCTGCAGATTCTGGAAGGGATCGGGGCTTCCGTCGAGCGGCTGGAGAAGAACGTCGTCCGGATTCACGCCAAAGGCGAAGTCCGCAGCGACCCCGACTCGGCGCTCTCGAAGCAGATCCGCGCGTCGATCCTGCTCGCCGGTCCGCTGCTGGCCCGCTGCGGCCGCGTGGCGGTCGCGAAGCCGGGCGGCGACGCGATCGGGCGACGCCGCGTCGACACGCACCTGCTCGCGCTCGAAACGCTCGGCGCGCAGATCGAAGTCTCCGCGCACGAGTACCGGATGAGCGCGCAGTCGCTCCGCGGCCAGAAGATGTTCCTCGACGAGGCGTCGGTCACCGCGACGGAGAACGCGATCATGGCCGCGGCGCTCGCGGAAGGCGAGACGCGCATCTACAACGCCGCCGCGGAGCCGCACGTCCAGGACCTCTGCCGTTTCATCAACCTCCTGGGCGGCCAGATCGAAGGGATCGGAACGAACTCGCTCGCGATCCGCGGCGTCGAGACGCTGCACGGCGGCGAGTTCACGATTCCGAGCGACCACATCGAGGTCGGCTCGTACATCGGCCTCGCGGCGGTCACGCGCAGCGAGCTGGTCATCGAAGACGCCGTGCCCGAGCACATGCACGCGGTGCGGCACATGCTCGCGAAGCTCGGGCTCGAACTGAAGGTCGAAGGCGACAACATCCGCGTCCCGAAGGACCAGGAGCTGCGCGTCCGCTACGACATCGGCGCCGCGGTGCCGAAGATCGACGACGGGCCGTGGCCGCTCTTTCCCGCCGACCTGCTGTCGATCATGGTGATCGTCGCGACGCAGGCCGAGGGGACGGTGATGATCTTCGAGAAGATGTTCGAGTCGCGCCTCTTCTTCACGGACAAGCTGATCCAGATGGGGGCGCGGATCATCCTCTGCGATCCACACCGCGCGATCATCGTCGGCGGCAACCGGCTCCAGGGTGCCGACATCACGAGCCCCGACATTCGGGCCGGCATGGCGCTGCTCCTCGCCGCGGTCTGTGCGAAAGGCGAGAGCGTCATTAACAACATCCATCAGATCGATCGCGGCTACGAGCGAATCGAGGAGCGCCTCAACCCGCTCGGCGCGCGCATCATCCGCGAAGAGGACCGGTGAAGAGATGCAATCAGAAGGCTCTCGCCTTCGTTTGATGGGCATCATCAACGTGACTCCTGATTCGTTCTCCGACGGCGGCGTGCACTTCGACCGCGTCGTTGCGATCGACGCGGCGCTGCGGATGGTGGAGGACGGCGCATCGATCATCGACGTCGGCGGCGAGTCGACGCGGCCCGGCGCCGAACCGATCGCGGTGGACGAGGAGCTTGAGCGCGTCATTCCGGTGATTGAGGGCATCCGCGCGAAGAGCGACGTCACGATCTCGATCGACACGCGAAATGCCGCGACCGCGCGGGCGGCGTTTGCCGCCGGAGCCAATATCCTCAACGACGTCACCGCGCTGCGGCACGATCCGGAGATTCTCGACGCCGCGGTCGAGGCGAACGCGCCGGTGATCCTGATGCACATGCGCGGCACGCCCGCCACGATGCAGTCGATGGCGAAGTACGACGACGTGATCGACGACGTGCTCCGCGAGCTGGCGGCGCCGGTCGAGCGCGCGCGGCGCGCCGGCCTCGAAGAGGTCTTCATCGATCCCGGCATCGGCTTCGCGAAGACGTTCGAGCACAACCTCGAGATCCTCGCCCGATGCGACGAGCTGACCCGCGTCGCGCCGTTCGTGATCGGCGCCTCGCGCAAGAAGTTCATCGGCCACCTCACGGGTCGCGAGGGCCGCGAGCGCGTCTACGGCTCGCTGGCAACCGTCGCTGCTGCCGCGGCCGGCGGCGCCTCGATCATCCGCGTCCACGATGTGCGCGAAACGGTCGATTTCCTGAAGGTCTTCATCGCCATCGAGGCGGCGCGATGAGGGTCTTCGACCGGCTCTTTTCGCTGCAATTCACCTGGCGCGATGCGGCCGACATCCTGATCGTCGCGATCATCATTTACTGGATCCTGTCGCTGATGCGCGGCACGCGCGCGATGCAGGTGACGATCGGCCTCATGCTCCTCGGCTCGACGTTTTTCATCGCACGCGCGTTCGACCTGCCGGCACTCGAGGCGATCTCGCGCGAGATCCTCTTCTACCTGCCGTTCGCGGTGATCATCCTGTTCCAGACGGAGATTCGCCGCGCGCTCGCGAGGATGGGGGTGAACCCGCTCGCACATCTGTTCGGGCGGCGCCGTTCGCGGATTCCGTACGACGCGATCCTCGACGCGGTCGACATCCTCGCCTCGCGCCACATCGGCGCGCTCATCGTGCTCGAAGGCGACCAGACGCTCCGCGCGTACGAGGAGGGCTCGAAGCCGCTCGACGCGCTGCTCACGAGCAGCTTGCTCGTCAGTATCTTCACGCCGGGCGGCCCGCTGCATGACGGCGCCGCGATCGTGCGCGGAGACCGTATCGTCGTCGCCGGCGCGTTCCTGCCGCTGACGACCTCGCCCGACCCGAAGCTCGCGCACGGTACGCGCCACCGCGCCGCGATCGGGCTGACCGAGGACAGCGACGCGCTGGTGATCGTCGTGTCCGAGGAGAACGGATCGACCGCGGTGGCGAGCGACGGCACACTTCGCGAGAATCTCGACCGCAATGCGATCCTCACGGCGATGACTTCGCGTTTTGGAGCACGGTCGTGAGAAGCCTCGGCCTCAAGCTCCTGGCGCTCTTCCTCGCGTGCGTCGTCTGGTTCGTCGTGTCCGCGCCGCGACGCGAGCGCGCCACGGAACGCGCGTTCGCCGCGCCGCTCGCGATCGCCAGCCTGCCGCGCGATCTCGTGATCACGAACCAGATCCCCGACACAGTCAGCGTCCGACTCCGCGGCCGCATCTCGGATCTTCGCGCGCTGTCGTCGCAGAATCTCGAAGTGACGGTCGACACCAGCAGGGCGGTGGCGGGCGAGACGACGATCACGCTGCGGCCGCAGGCGATCAACGTTCCGCCCGACGTCGACGTCATCTCCATCGAGCCGAACAAGCTGCGCTTTCACATCGAGCCGCTGCGGCAGAAGGTCGTTCGCGTCCGGGCGCTGCTGATCGGCACGCCGCCGTCCGGGTACCGGGTCGGCGATCCGACCCTCCTTCCCGATCAGGCGCTCGTCTCCGGGCCCGCGTCGCAGGTCAAGAACCTGGAGGAGGTCGCGACGGAGCGCATTATCATGACCGGCCGCACCGACACGTTCACTCAGAGCGCGGCGGTGGTTTCCGACTCGCCGTTCGTTCGCATCATCGAGCCGCTCGCCGTGCAGGTCACGGTTCCGGTGCTGGCGGAGGTCGGACCTCCGGTGCCGGCGACGACGACAACTTCAGATCAATAGGTCTCAGATCAATAGCCCAATGAGAGAGCTCTTCGGCACCGACGGCATTCGCGGGAAAGCCCATCAGTACCCGCTCGACGCTCTCACGATGACGCGCCTCGGCGTCGCTCTCGCTCGACGGCTGACCGGAACGCGGCGCGTCCTGTTCGGGCGCGACACGCGCGAATCGGGGCCGGAGATCGCCGGCGCGCTCGCGCGCGGCATCGAAGAGGGCGGCGGCCGCGCGGAGATCGTCGGCGTGATTCCGACGCCCGGAATCGCTTACCTGTGTCGCGTCACGGACGCCGAAGCGGCGATCTCGATCTCCGCATCGCACAATCCGTGGCAGGACAACGGCGTGAAGATCTTCGGCCACGACGGCATGAAGATTCCGGACGCCATCGAGGAGGAGCTCGAGGCGGACCTCAAGCGGGTCGAGGTCGAGGACAAGACCGTTTTCGAGCTCGACGGCGAGATGCCGCAGCTCATCGAACGGTACGAGGAGTTTCTCGTGAAGCCGAATGCGCTGCGCGGGAAGCGGGTCGTGCTCGACGCCGGCTTCGGCGCCGCGTACCGAATCGCGCCGGAGGCGTTCCGCCGCGCCGGCGCCGACGTGATCGTCATGAACGACACGCCGAACGGCCGCAACATCAACGAGCAGTCAGGAGCACTGCATCCGCAGGGACTTGCGAAGCGCGTGGTCGCGGAGGGCGCCGATTTCGGTGTCGCATTCGACGGCGACGCCGATCGCGCCATCTTCGCGGACGACGCCGGAAAGATCCGCGACGGCGACGAGATCATCTATCTCTGGTCGCAGTATCTGAAGCGCGAGGAAAAACTGACCGGAGATCGGGTCGTGACAACCGTGATGTCGAACTTCGGATTCGAGGCGCAGCTTCAGCGCGACGGCATCGAGCTGCTGCGCGCGCAGGTCGGCGACAAGTACGTGCTCGAGCTGATGCTCGCGCACGACGCGGTGATCGGCGGCGAGCAGTCGGGGCACATCATCGACCGCACCGTGCACACGACCGGCGACGGCATTCATACCGCGCTCGTTTTCGGCGAGATCCTGGCGCAGTCGCACGCGCGCTTCTCGGAGCTGAAGACGTTCGAGCCGATGCCGCAGCTCCTCCTCAATGAGAAGGTCGGCTCGAAGCCGGCGCTCGACTCGCTTCCGAAATACCAGCAGGCGCTTGCAGAAGCCCACGAGCAGCTCGGCGGACGCGGCCGGATTCTGGTGCGCTATTCGGGGACGGAGAACCTCGTTCGGGTGATGGTCGAGGGGGACGACGAATCACGTATCCGTAAGATTGCAGAGCACTTACGGGACGTGCTCCGCACCGAGATCGGCTGACTCTATCCAAAGCCAGAGGCCGCCGCTATACTGCGCCATTCTTTTCAGACCCCGAGCAGTAAGACGGAGAGGGTGAATGGCGAAGGTGCAGGCAAAAAAGGCGGCAGCCGCCGCGAAGAAGAGCGCTCCAAAGAAGAGCAAGCCGGCGCCGAAAAAGAAGGCGCCTCCGAAGCCGGCCGCGAAGAAGAAGGCCGCGAAGCCGGCGCCCAGGAAAGCCGCTGCTTCCGCGAAGAAGAAACCCGCTCCCGCGAAGAAGAAGCCGGCGCCGAAGAAGATAGCCGCGCCGGCGCCGAAGAAGGCCGTCGCAGCCAAGCCTGCGCCGAAACCCGCGCCGAAACCCGCGCCGAAGCCTGCAAAACCGGAGAAGGTGGCGAAGAAGATCGCTGCCGCAGCCAAGAGCGTCGTAAAGACGGCGGTCGCGGCTGTCGTTCCGGTCGTGGCGAAGGCCGCGAAGGCGGTCGAGAAGCGTGCGCGCCGTCCGCGGACGCGCGTGACGTCGGGCGGTCCGGTCGTCGCGAACTGGTTCTCGCAGGAGAAGGCGCGGCCGTCGTCGTTCATCCCGGCGCCGCCGCGCGCCGAGGCGCCGTCGCTCGTCGCCGCGCCGCCGGCGTCGTCCGATCGGCTCATTCGTCCTGAGGAGCTGCACGAGCTGGCCGTGCGCACCGTTCCGGTGCGTGTCGACGTGGAGCAGGGCGCCGGACGCGTCTTCATCAGCGTCAACCCGCAGGAAGCGACGCTCCGTGCCGGCGAAGGGATCGAATGGGACTTCCGCTATCTGAACGGCGCGGACGTCATCGTCGACGAGATCATCATCGAGTTCGATCGCCCGTCGCCCTTCGGCACGCAGAGCTTCAAGTCGCGCAAGCCCGGCGCCGCCCGCCCGCATCGCCAGATGTCCGGCGGCGTCAGCCAGGCTTCGGCAGGCAAGCGCCTGCAGTACACGATCCGCGCGATGACGGGGTTCAAGACCGAGCTCGCGAACATCAAGCCGTTCGTGACGATCGCTTAGCCGCCCCTCACCCGGCCTTCGGCCACCCTCTCCCCGCTTCGCGGGGCGAGGGGTAATTACGAAAAGCCTGCGTCATTACCCTTCGCCCCGCGCAGTGGGGAGAAGGTGGCCGAAGGCCGGATGAGGGGCGTTAGCGCGTCGTGGACGCGACGTGCTGCTCCTGCAGCGCGGCGATGGTGCTGATGCCTTCGCGCATGGAGCGGATGCCTTCGACGCATGCGGTTGCGGCGGAGAGCGTGGTGATGCACGGGATCCCGAGCTGCAGGGCGATCTTGCGGATGTAGGTGTCGTCGACGAACGCGCTGCGTCCGAGCGGGGTGTTGATGACGAGCGTCACTTCGCGGTTGATCATCCGGTCGACGACGTGGGGACGCGGGCCCTCGTGGACCTTCCAGACCGTGCCGATGTCGATGTTGTGCTTGAGCAGGAACTCCGCGGTGCCGCTGGTCGCGATCAGTTTGAATCCGAGCGCGTGGAGGTCGCGGGCGAGCTGCACCACGAGCGCGCGCTTGTCGTTGTCGTTCACCGAGATGAACGCGCAGCCGCCCATCGGCAGCTTCACGCTCGCGCCGAGCATCGCCTTCGCGTACGCCTCGCCGAAATGCGGCGAGGAGCCCATCACTTCGCCGGTCGACTTCATCTCCGGCCCCAGCACCGTATCCTCGAGCGGGAAGCGGTTGAACGGGAAGACCGGCGCCTTGACGAAGTAGCCCTCGACGCGCGGCTCGCTCGTGATGCCGAGGGAGCGGAGCGACTCGCCGGCCATGACCTTCGCCGCGATCTTCGCGAACGGAACGCCGGTCGCCTTCGAGACGTACGGCACGGTGCGCGAGGCGCGGGGATTCACCTCGAGGACGTACAGCTCCCCGTTGTAGATGGCGTACTGCACGTTCATGAGGCCGATCACGTTGAGCGAGCGCGCCAGCTCGACGGTGCGGCGGCGGATCTTGTCCTGATCGCGCTGCGTGATGATGTAGGGCGGGATGACGGTCGTCGAATCGCCGGAGTGGATGCCTGCTTCCTCGATGTGCTGCATCACGCCGGCGACGACGATGTCGGTGCCGTCGCTGATGGCGTCTACGTCGATCTCGATGGCGTCTTCGAGGAAGCGGTCGATGAGGATCGGCTGTCCCGGCGCCGCTTCGATCGCATTCGCCATGTAGGCGCGGAGCAGCTCTTCGTCGTACACGATCGCCATCGCGCGTCCGCCGAGGACGTACGACGGGCGGACCACGACCGGGTAGCCGATGCGGCGCGCGATCGCGATCGCCTCCGTCACGTCGATCGCCGCGCCGTGCGACGGCACGAGGATGTGGTGCTGCTTGACGAAGTCGCCGAAGCGTTCGCGGTCTTCCGCGATGTCGATCGAGTCGACTGACGTGCCCCACATCGGCACGCCCGCCGCGGCGAGCTGCTTCGCGAGCTTCAGCGGCGTCTGGCCGCCGAACTGCACGATGAGCCCTTCCGGCTTCTCTAGGTCGACGATCTCGAGCACGTCCTCGAGCGTGAGCGGCTCGAAGTAGAGGCGGTCCGACGTGTCGTAGTCGGTCGAGACCGTCTCCGGATTGCAGTTGACCATGATGGTCTCGAAGCCGATCTCCCGCAGCGCGAACGACGCATGGACGCAGCAGGTGTCGAACTCGATCCCCTGTCCGATGCGGTTCGGACCGCTGCCGAGGATGATCACCTTGCGGCGGTCCGTCGGAAAGGCCTCGTTCTCGTCCTCGTAGGTCGAGTAGAGGTACGGCGTCGTCGCCTCGAACTCGGCGGCGCAGGTGTCGACGCGTTTGTAGACCGGACGGACGCCGAGGTCGTGGCGCTCCTTGCGGACGTCGTCCTCGCTCCGCTTCGTCAGCTTCGCGATCTGGCGGTCGGAGAAGCCGTTGCGCTTCCACGTCCGCATCTCGTCGGCGCTGGCGTACGTGCCGATCTCGCGCTCCAGGTTGATGATCTTGCGCATCTCGCGGAGGAACCACGGGTCGATGTTCGACAGCGCGTAGATCTCCTCGACCGTCATCCCTTCGCGCAGCGCGTCGCCGACCGCGAAGATGCGTTCCGGGGTCGGGACGCGCAGCAGCTCCGGGAGCTTCTCGCGCGCGTGACCGCGCGCGTCGAGGCCGGAGACGCCGATCTCGAGCGAGCGAAGCCCCTTCTGCAGCGCCTCGTTGAACGTGCGGCCGATCGCCATCGACTCGCCCACCGACTGCATGGAGAACGCGAGGAGCTGCGGCGTGTTCGGGAACTTCTCGAACGAGAAGCGCGGGATCTTCACGACCACGTAATCAATGGATGGCTCGAAGGACGCAGGCGTCTTCTTGGTGATGTCGTTCGGGATCTCGTCGAGCGTGTAGCCGGCGGCGAGCTTCGCCGCGAACTTCGCGATCGGGAAGCCGGTCGCCTTCGACGCGAGCGCCGAGGAGCGCGACACGCGCGGGTTCATCTCGATCGCGAGCCGGCGTCCGGTCTTTGGATTGACCGCGAACTGGATGTTCGAGCCGCCGGTCTCGACGCCGATGGCGCGGATGATGCGCTTCGCCTCGTCGCGCATCGCCTGGTATTCGTCGTTCGTGAGCGTCTGCTGCGGCGCGACGGTGATCGAGTCGCCGGTGTGCACGCCCATCGGATCGAAGTTCTCGATGGAGCAGACGATGATGACGTTGTCCGCCTTGTCGCGCATCACCTCGAGCTCGAACTCTTTCCAGCCGATCACCGACTCCTCGACGAGGACGCGGTGGACGGGGGAGAGACCGAGGCCGCGGCCGACGATGGTCCGCAGCTCTTCGACGTTGTAGGCGATACCGCCGCCCGAGCCGCCGAGGGTGAACGAGGGGCGGACGACGACGGGGTAGCCGATGCCGACCGCGATGGTCGCCGCTTCTTCCACGGTGCCGGCGTAGCCCGACTTCGGCACGGCGACGCCGATCCTCTCCATGCACTCTTTGAACGCCTGCCGATCCTCGGCGGTCTTGATGGCCTCGTAGTTCGCGCCGATCAGCTCGACGCCGTGGCGCTCCAGCGCTCCGTTTTCGTACAGCGCCATCGCCATGTTGATGCCCGTCTGGCCGCCGACCGTCGGGAGGATCGCGTCGGGCTTCTCGCGCTCGATGATCCGCTCCAGCGTTTCGGGCGTGAGCGGCTCGATGTACGTCCGGTCCGCGAACTCCGGATCGGTCATGATCGTGGCCGGGTTCGAATTGACGAGAACGATTCTGTAGCCCTCATCGCGCAGCGCTTTGCACGCTTGCGTTCCGGAGTAGTCGAACTCGACTGCCTGACCGATGACGATGGGGCCCGAACCGATGATGAGGATGGTCTCGAGGTCGGTGCGCTTGGGCATTTACCGCGGCGCATGATAACAGTGCTTTCGATGGCGCGTTTGATCGAGTGGGACGCGATTGAAGTACGGATCAGCGGCGAGAAAATGAACGAGATCGCGCGCTCGGTGCGGCTGCCTCCGATCGAGTCGCTGCAGCTCCGTTTTTCGAATGGATCGATGCGCGTGGAAGGGACGATCCGGAAGTTCATCACCGTCCCGTTTGCCGTCGAAATCGGCGAGATTCTCGCGAGCGGAACGACGATCCGCGTCCCGGTGAAGAGCGCCTCGGCGTTCGGCGCGATTCCGATTCCGCGCTTCCTCTTCTCGCTCGCGCAGGGGCAGCTCCCGCGTGATCTCGTCCGCTACGAAGAGCCGGCGACGTTCGTCATCGCACTGGACCGGTTCTTGCCCAATTTCGTGACGGCTGACGTGCAGCAGATCTGGATCATCGACGGCGGACTCGCCGTCACGCTCGGCAGAGGGGGAGCGGACTTGCCGCCGAGTGCGGCATCCGGGATGCGGCATCCGGCATCCGAGGAAACGCGATAACGGATGCCGGATGCCGGATGCCGGATGCCGAACTATGAGGGAAACCAT
>DASYSN010000677.1:0-4630 GCA_036003305.1 Thermoanaerobaculia bacterium | reverse complement strand
GCGTTCCGTTACGTGCGGCGGCTGCTGCGCCGTCCGCTCGTGCCGAAAACGCTGTGATAGATTGCGCGGCCGATGCTGGCCGTCGTGAAGTCGTCGCCAAAAGACGGGCCCGAAGGAACGGAAGTCCGCGAGTGCCCGCGCCCCTCACCCGCCCCCGATGAGATGCTGATCCGCGTCGGCGCCGCGGCGATCTGCGGAACCGACAAGCACATCTACCACTGGGACGAATCCGTCCGCGACAAGGTGAAACCGCCGCGCATTTACGGCCACGAGTTCTGCGGCTTCATCGAGGAGATCGGCGATCGCGCGCACCGCCCCGGCTTCAGCGTCGGCGACTACGTCTCCGCGGAGATGCATGTCGTCGACGGCGAGTGCCCGCAGTGCCGCAGTGGTCAGGGACACATCTGCATCAACACGAAGATCTACGGCCTCCACGAGGACGGCGCGTTCGCGGAGTACGTCCGCATCCCCGCCTCGAACGTGGTCAAGCTCGGCTCGTACGTCCCGCTGCGCGTGGGCGCCTTCCTCGACGCCCTCGGCAACGCCGTGCATGCGACGCAGATCTGCGACCTCGCCGGCAAGGCGGTCGCGATCACCGGCTTCGGCCCGATCGGCGCGATGTGCGCGGCGATCGCGGAGCACAGCGGCGCGTCGACGGTCGTCGTCACCGACGTCAGCGATCATGCGCTCGAGACGGCGCGCCGCTGGGCCGCCACGCGCAACTTCGGCAACCTGCACGCGTTCAACGTCCGCACGAGCGAGGCGGCCGACGTGAAGAAGGCGATCGACGCGATCACGGACGGCGTCGGCGTCGACATCGTGCTCGAGATGTCGGGCTCCAGCAACGCCATCAATTTCGGGCTCGACATCGTCCGCATGGGCGGCACGCTCTCGCTCCTCGGCCTGCCGGCCGGCCACTCCGTCACGATTGAGGACTACACGCGCAACGTGATCTTCAAGGGCGTCACGATGCAGGGGATCATCGGCCGCCGGATGTATTCGACGTGGCAGAGGATGCTGGCGCTGCTCCGCTCCGGCCTCGACGTGGAGTGGGTCGTGCAGGCGACATTCGATTCGTTGAAGAACTTTCACGAAGGAATGGGGCGCTTCGATCGACATGAAGCGCTGAAAGTGGTTTTCTTTCCGGAAGGAGAGAGGGCCGCGAACGAGCGGCTCCGAGCGTAGTGCCGAAGCGGATCGCGATTCTCACCGGCGGCGGCGACGTCCCCGGCCTCAACGCCGCCATCAAGTCGTTCGTCTGGCGGCTCTCGGACGCCGGTCACGAGATCGTCGGACTGCGCCGCGGCTGGGCTGCGCTCCTCAACATCGTCCCTGATCCGCGCGTCGACAACAGCGCGTGGATGATGACGCTCAACCGCTCGAACACCCGCGCGATCGACCGTACCGGCGGTACTGTCCTGCACACGTCGCGCGTGAATCCCGAGATCACGAAGCCCGAACACATCCCGGAGCACCTCCAGTCGTCCAAACCGGCCGCCGATGAGCGCGGCCGCTATGACCTCACGCACGCCGCGCTACGCGCGATCGAGTACCTCGGCGTCGACGTTCTCGTCGCGCTCGGCGGCGACGGGACGCTGACGTTCGCGCGCCGCCTGCACGAGGAAGGTGTCCCGCTCGTCGCGATCCCGAAGACGATGGACAACGACGTCTTCGGCACCGACTACTGCCTCGGTTTTTCGACCGCGGTCACGCGCTCGGTCACGTTCATCAACGACCTGCGCACCGGCGCCGGCTCGCACGAGCGCTACCTCGTCGTCGAGCTGTTCGGCCGCTACTCCGGCGAGACGTGCCTCCTGGCGTCGTACCTCTCTGGCGTCGACCGCGCGGTCGTCGCCGAGGTGCCGTTCCATCCCGACCGGCTGATCGCAATGCTCGCGCGCGACAAACAGGAGAACCCGAGCAACTACGCGATCGTGGCGATCTCGGAAGGCGCCAAGATCGTCGGCGGCGCGATGGTGGAGACAGGAGAGGCCGACGCGTTCGGCAACCGGAAGCTCGGCGGCATTGGCGGCGTGCTGAGCGAATACCTCGAACGCCACGGACGCGACAAGGTCATCTACCAGCGACTCGCCTACCTCATGCGCTCCGGTGCCCCCGACTCACTCGACATGCTCGTGGCCAACAACTTCGGCAGCCTCGCCGCCGACCTCGTGCGCCACGGCGAGAGCGGCAAACTCGTCGCCGTCGCCGACGGCCGCTACTCCGCCGTCCCCATCGGCATCACCGGCGAAGGCAAGAAGCGCGTCGACATCGATCGCTACTACGACGTCGAAAACTACCGCCCCAAAGTCGCCAACGTCATGGGCATGCCGATGTTCCTGCATTGATCACTGGAATGCGGCGCTGAAATCGGCGTCGAATCCGAATGTGACGCTCGCGGTCTCCGTCTTCTTGATCGAGACGTGGCCGTCCATCTGGGTCTTCGTTTTGTGGGCCTTGACGTGGACGTCTTTGTTCGTATCCATCCAGCCGGCGTCGTACATGCCGGTGGGGTGTTGCACGACGAAGTGGAGCGGCTGGGCGTCGCGGTTGAGGCTGACAACGACGCCGAGGATGCCGTCGGGAAAGTTGGAGTCGACGTCGGCGAGCTTCGTTCCGGCCGGAAGAGGCTTGTCGGTCAGGATGATCTTCGTCGCGTCGTTGCGGTTACTCAGGTCGTTGTGGGCACGGTCCATCACGTACGCGTACGCAAGCGGCACCTCGGTGGTACCGATGGTGAGCGAGCCTTCGGCACGCCCGAGATCGGCCCCGTGGGCTAAAGCTGCAATCAAAACCATGAACAAGCAGACGGCGCATCGTCGCATTGTTTGGCCTCCAAATTGTCTCGTGAGATCAGTGTAGCATCGTGCGCGATGCGTAAGTTCTACACACTCCTGCCCGCTCTCTTCCTGACGCTGCTTTCCGCCTGCGTGAACGAACCGCAGCAGACCGCGACGACCGCCACGACGAAGGCGCCGCACGCCGGCCCCGTGCGCATCGGCTTCTCGATGGACACGCTCAAGGAAGAGCGGTGGCAGCGCGACAAAGAGCTCGTGGAACAGCGGGCGAAGCAGGTCGGCGCGGTGCTCGACGTTCAGGTTGCGAATGGCGACGACGCGGTCCAGACCAAGCAGGCGGACAACATGCTCACCAAAGGCGTCGACGTCCTGATCGTGGCTCCGCACAACGGCGAGATCGCGGCGTCGATCGTCGAGGCGGCGCACCGGAAGGGCGTTCCAGTGATCGCGTACGACCGTCTGATCCGCAACGCAGACGTGGACCTCTACATCTCGCACCAGGTCGTCCACATCGGCGAGATGCAGGGCCAGTACGCGCTGCAACATGTGCCGAAGGGAAACTACGTCCTGATCGGCGGCTCGCCGACCGACTACAACGCGATCCTCCTCCACGAAGGACAGATGAAAATTCTCAAGCCGGCGATCGACCGCGGCGACATCAAAGTCGTCTCCGATCAGTACGCGCGCGAGTGGAAGGCGGAAGAGGCGCTCCGCATCACGGAAGATGCGCTCACGAAGACCGGCAACAACATCCAGGCGATCGTGGCGTCGAACGACGGGACGGCGGGAGGCGCCGTGTCGGCGCTCGAAGCCGCGGGTCTCGCCGGAAAGGTCCTCGTCACCGGCCAGGACGCGCAGAAGGACGCGCTGCAGCGGATCGTCAAGGGAACGCAGACGATGACGATCTACAAGCCGATCCAGGAGCTCGCGTTCGACGCCGTCGACGCGGCGGTCAAGCTCGCGAAGAAGCAGAAGGTCGACGCGACTGACAAGATCAACAATGGGAAGAAGGACGTCCCGGCCATCCTCATCGCACCGATCGCGGTCGACAAATCGAACATCGACTCCACCGTGATCAAGGACGGCTACCACACGCACGCGGAGATTTACGGCCAGTAATGCCGCCGCTGTTGGAGATGCGCGGGATCAGCAAGCGCTTTCCCGGCGTGCTGGCCCTCGACCGCGTTTCGTTCGACCTTCATCCGGGTGAGGTGCACGCGCTCGTCGGCGAGAACGGCGCCGGCAAGTCGACGCTGATGAACATCCTCGGCGGCGTCTATCCGTACGGAACCTACGACGGCGAGATCGCGATCGACGGTGAGGTCCGGCAGTTCCACAGCGTTCGCGCGGCGGAGGATGCCGGAATTGCCGTGGTGCACCAGGAGCTGTCGCTCGTCCCCGAGTTCTCGATCGCGGAGAACGTCTTCCTCGGCCGCGAGCCGCACCGCCTCGGCGTAGTTGCATTCGAAGAGCTCTACAGCCGCGCGCAGCGGGTGCTGGACGAGCTGCGGCTCGCGCTCGATCCGCACATCCCGGCCGGTGAGCTCGGGATCGGACAGCAGCACCTCGTCGAGATCGCGAAGGCGCTGTCGCGCAACGCGCGCATTCTCGTCCTCGACGAACCGACGGCTGCGCTGACCGAGAGCGAAGCCGAGATCCTCTTCGCGATCCTCGGCCGATTGCGCGAGGCCGGCGCCGGCATCATCTACATCTCGCACAAACTCGACGAGGTCTTCCGCCTGGCGAACCGCGTGACCGTTCTCCGCGACGGCCGCTGTGTCAGCACGGATCCGACCGGGGCGATCGACGCGCCGACGCTGATCGCGAGAATG
>DASYSN010000676.1:0-8318 GCA_036003305.1 Thermoanaerobaculia bacterium | reverse complement strand
CGGTCGCTGAAGATGATGTACGGCGGGACGCCGCGTTCGTCGGCCTCGCTGCGGCGCCACTCGCGGAGCGTCTGGAACAGCGCCGCGTCCACCGGCCCGTCGAACGGCAGAGACGCCGCCCTCGTCGGCCGTTTTTTCGTTGCAGCGATCGGCTGGCGGAGGCGCACCTCTTCTTCGCCGCGCAGCACGGCGCGCGATCGTGGCGTCAGGTGGAGGACCGGAAACTCGTCGCCGCTCTGTTCGAGAAACCCTTGCCCGACCAGTTGCCAGATCAGGTCGCGCAGCTCGTTGCGCGAGCAGTGTTTCAGGATGGCGAAGGTGGAGAGCGTGGTGTGCTTCCGGTCGCGCACCTTCTCCGTGTTCTCGCCGCGGAGCACCGAGATCACGTGCCCCACGCCCCACGACTGGTTGAGCCGGAAGACGCACGAAAGGATCTTCTGCGCCACCACCGTCCCCTCGGATACATCTTCGGTCTCGCCGAGGCAGAGGTCACACGCGCCGCAGGCTTCGGACGTGTATTGCTGGCCGAAATACTCGACGAGCGCGCGGTGACGGCACGTCGTTCCCGACAGATAGCGATCGAGATCGTTGAGGAGCTTCGCCTCGTGGTCGCCCGTCAGCATCGACCGCCACGTCATCGCATCCGCCGCGGAGTAGAGCAGGACGCACTCCGCCTCGAGGCCGTCACGTCCCGCGCGGCCGGTCTCCTGCTGGTAATGCTCGATCGATTTCGGCATCGCGGTGTGCAGGACGAAGCGGACGTTCGAGCGATCGATCCCCATTCCGAACGCCACCGTCGCGACGACGACGTCGCACTGCTCCTTCGCGAACGCCTCCTGCGCCGCGTGGCGCTCCTCGCTCGTCAGCCCGGCGTGGTACGCGCGCGCGTTCAAGCCGCGCTTCGCGAGCTGCAACGCGAGCTCGTCGACGTCCTTCCGGCGGATGCAGTAGATGATCCCCGACTCGCCGCGATGCCGCTCGAGCACCTCCATGATCTGCTTCAGCTCGTCGCGCTTCGGGAGGATGCGGTAGACCAGGTTCGGGCGGTCGAAGTTGCCGACGAGGACGAGCGGATCGCGCAGCGCGAGCTGCTCGACGATGTCGCGGCGCACCTGCGGGGTCGCGGTCGCGGTGTACGCGTGCACCGAGGCGTCGGGGAACTCGGAGCGGAGCTCGCGGAGCTGGCGGTACTCCGGCCGGAAGTCGTGGCCCCAATGGCTGATGCAGTGCGCCTCGTCGATCGCGAACGTCTTCGCGTTCGCGCGCTGCAGCAGCGTCCGGAAGTGCTGGAGCGCCAGACGTTCCGGCGAGACGAAAAGAAGCCGGATCTTGCCGTCGAGCAATGCGCGCTCGGCGGCCCTCTGTTCGTGGGGCGCCTGTCCGCTGTTCAGCATCGCGGCCGGCGCGCCGCAGGCGATGAGAGTGTCGACCTGGTCCTTCATCAGCGAGATCAGCGGCGAGACGACCACCGTCACGCTCTCCTTCTCCAGCGCCGGCGCCTGGAAGCAGAGCGACTTGCCCCCGCCGGTCGGCATGACGACCAGCGAGTCGCGCCCCGCCAGCGCGGCGTTCATCGCTTGTTCCTGGAGCGGCCGGAAGGAGGAGTAGCCCCAATACCTCGAGAGGGTCTCGAGCAGCACGATTCAGGTTACCTCGGAATGTAGAATCCGCGCCGCATGCATCGCATCGCGGCCTCGCCGCCGTACGAGCGCGCGATCGCCGCGGTCGCCGATCTCCTCACCCGCCAGCGCCTCGACTACGTCTTCGCCGGCAACGTCGCCCGCGCCGCGCACCTCGGCACCCCGGTCGACGAGGGCTCGATCGACGTCATCGCGACCATGGGTCCGCAGCAGATGAATCAGGTCGCCACGATGGCCAGCCACCGCGGTTTCCGCGTCGAGCGCGAAGAAATCGAAGCCACCGAAGAGCTCGATCTGATCCCGATGCACTTCGAGGACGTGCGCGTGCACGTGCTGGTGGCGAGCAACGCGTTGTATGGGAGGATGGTGGCTGACGGAGTCCTCAGTCCTCGGTCCTCGGTCCTCGGAAACGACGAATCCGAGGACCGAGGCCCGAGGACCGAGGTCTCCATCAAGGTTCCACGCCTTGAAGACTTCGCCCTTCTTTTGCAGATGTCGAACGACGTGACCTCGCTCTTGACGCTCATTGAGGCGCCCGAGTTCGATCGGGCGGCGTACAACCGGAAGCTGACGTCGATCGGTTTGCGCGAACTGGTGGTCCCGGAATGAAGTGGATCGAATCGCAGCCGCCATTCGAGGACGCGATGGCGCGGATGGCGTCGAACGCGCAGGTCGCGGTCGATACCGAGGCCGATTCGCTGCACTCGTACTTTGACAAGGTGTGCCTGATTCAGATGTCGGCGGGCGGCGAGGATCTGGTCATCGATCCGCTCAGCGGCATCGGCCTCGACTCGTTCGGCAAGCTCCTCGGCGATTCGACGATCACGAAGGTGCTGCACGGCGGCGACTACGACCTGCGCATCCTGAATCGTGATTTCGGCTTCGTCGTCTCGAACCTGATCGACACCTCCATCTGTGCGCAACTCCTCGGCTACGAGGCGTTCGGCCTTGCGGCGCTGCTGGAGCGGCATTTTGGCGTCAAGTTGAACAAGACCCACCAGCGCGCCGACTGGGCGATGCGTCCGCTGCCGCCCGACATGCTCGAGTACGCGGCGCTCGACACGCACTACCTGATCGAGCTCGCCGCGAAGCTCCGCGAGGAGCTGGAAGCGCTCGGGCGATGGGGCTGGGCGGTCGAAGAGTTTGCGCGCCTCGAGATGGTGCGCTACGAGAAGAACGACGATCCGGAGCCGTGGCGGCGGATGAAGAACATCAGCGGCCTGGACCGGCGCTCGCTGGCGATCCTCCGTGATCTCCATTCGTGGCGCGACGGCCTCGCGCGCAAGGGTGACCGGCCGCCATTCAAGGTGATGGGGAACGAGCAGATCCTCGAGCTATCGAAGAATCGTCCCGTCACCGTCGCCGATCTGTCGAAGATCAAGGGGATGTCGAAGTACGTCCTCGACCGGTACGGCCGCGACCTGGTGAACATCATCCGTTCCGCGATGGCGATCGGCGAGAGCGACCTCCCCGAGAAGAACGAGCCGAAGCAGTGGCTGCGCGATCGCGAGGTCGAAGCGCGCATCGACCGGCTGAAGAAGGTGCGCGACAAGGTCGCCGCCGAATTGAAGATCGACCGCGCCGTCCTCGCCCCGCGCCACATCCTCGCCGCCGTCGCCGCCACCGGCAACTACGACGTCCCCGCCATGCGCGAGTGGCAGAAGCAAGTCCTCGGCGACACCCTGCTCGCGGCCCTCAAGAAATAGGAGCGGCGGACGCCTCGTCCGCCGCCTATCCCACGGCGGACGAGGCGTCCGCCGCTCCAGGGAGCCTACATCGGCCCTTCGACGTCGAAGTTCAGATCCTTGAGCAACCCGTCCGCGAGATCGTAGATCCACCCGTGCAGCGTCACCGACCGCCCGCGACTCCACGCGCTCTTCAGCATCGCCGACTGCCGCAACGTGACCACCTGCCGGATCACGTTCAGCTCGCACAGCTTCGCCCATCGCTCGTCGAACGTCGGAAGCGCTTCCAGCACCGCCTTCTGTTCGAGCGCCAGTTGATCGAGCGGCGCGAGCCATTGCTTCGTGTAGCCGGTCGCGTTGCGTTCGAGCGCGGCGCGAACGCCGCCGCAGCGGTAATGCCCGGTGACGATCACGTGCCGGACGCCGAGGTTCTCGATCGCGAACTCGATGACCGCCATGGCGTTCGGATCGTTCGTCAGGACGATGTTTGCGACGTTGCGGTGCACGAACATCTCGCCGGGCGCCAGGCCGACGATCTCGTTGGCCGGCACGCGGCTGTCGGAGCAGCCGATCCAGAGATATTCGGGCTTCTGGATGTTCACCAGCCGCGAGAAATAGAGCGGATCGGTGTCCGTTTGGCGGCGCGCCCAGGCGACGTTATTCGCGAAAAGTTCCGGGAGGGTCTTCATTCGGGGCGCAGTGTATAGAATGCGCGCGCCATGGAACGGAGCACCGAATTCAAAGTCATCGTGATCGGGTCGGGGCCGGCCGGATGCACCGCCGCCCTCTATCTCGCTCGCGCCAATCTCGCACCGCTGGTCATCGAAGGAATGCAGCCCGGCGGCCAGCTCACCATCACGACGGACGTCGAGAACTACCCCGGCTTCCCCGAAGGAATCCTCGGCCCGAAGCTGATGGACCTCATGCGCCAGCAGGCGGAGCGCTTCGGCGCGGTTTTCCGCATCGAGCAGGTCGAAAACGTCGACTTCAAACAGCATCCGTTCACGATCACGACCGACCAGCACCAGTACAACGCGTATGCCGTCATCGTGGCGGCCGGCGCGTCGGCGATGCAGATCGGCCTGCCGTCGGAGAAGGCGCTCCAAGGGTTCGGCGTCTCCTACTGCGCGACCTGCGACGGCTTCTTCTTCAAGAACAAGGAAATCGTGGTCGTCGGCGGCGGCGACTCCGCGATGGAGGAGGCGACGTTCCTCACGAAGTTCGCGTCGAAGGTCACGATCGTGCACCGCCGCGAGGCGTTGCGCGCGTCGAAGATCATGCAGGACCGCGCGATGACGAACCCGAAGATCGAGTTCGTCTACAACAGCGTCGTCGATGAGGTCATCGGATCGAAAGAGGGCGGCGTCACCGCGCTGAAGATCAAGAACATCATCTCGAACGAAGTCCGCGAGATGAAGGCGCAGGGACTCTTCGTCGCGATCGGCCACACGCCGAACACGCAACCCTACGCCGGCCAGCTCGAGCTCGACGAACGCGGCTACATCGTGCAGCCGCACCGTCACTCCACCGGCACGAATATCCAGGGCGTCTTCGCCGCGGGCGACTGCGTCGACCACATCTACCGTCAGGCCGTCACCGCGGCCGGCAGTGGATGTCAGGCGGCGCTCGACTGCGAGCGCTGGCTGACGCACGAACGGATCACGGAGCGCTGGGACCTCCCGATCGGCGAAGAGGACCGTTTGTGACACGCCGCGAAAGCGGCGGAACGATGCTGATCCTCGGGGGCGCCGGCATGGTCGGCGTCCAGGTCGCGCGCGAAGCGGCGCGGGAGCTGCGGCCGTCCCGCATCGTAATCGCCGCGCTGACGAAGGCCGAAGTCGATGACGCCGTGCAGTCGCTGCGGGCCGAGATCGACGACATCGAGTTTGTCGGCGCGCCTGGCAACATCTTCCTGCCGCAATCGCTGCAGGGCGTCGACCGCGGAACGATTCTCTCGTCGCGCGAGCACTACGACGACCTTTTCAGCGAGATCTTCTCGCGCGAGGCGGACTACACCCGCTCCGCGCTCTTCCACCTGATCGACGAACACAAACCGGAAACGATCGTCGACTGCATCAACACCGCGACCGCGATCAGCTACCAGGACGAGTTCAAAGCGTCGCAGAAGGTGAAGGCGCTGCTCGACGCCGCCGAGGCGAAGAGCGGCGCCATTGAAAGCATCGATCGCTCCGAGCTCGAGCCGCTGTTCCATGCCGTCCGCGAGCTGCTGATCTCGCAGGGGATTCCGCAGATCACGCGGCACATCCTCTTCCTACATCGCGTGCTCGAACAGACCGAGGTGCGGGTCTACGTGAAGGTGGGAACGACCGGCACGGGAGGCATGGGCATCAACATCCCGTACACCCATTCCGAGGACAAGCCGTCGCCGCAGCTCGTGGCGAAATCGGCGATCGGATTCGCGCATACGGGACTGCTCTTCCTTCTCGCGCGGACGCCGTCCGGCTCGATCGTGAAGGAAGTGAAGCCGGGCGCGATGATCGGGTTCCGGCAGGTCGCGCGGCGGCACATCAAACTGCGCGGCGAGAACGCTCCGGCGTATCTCGTTCAGGCGCAAGAAGAGAAGCTCGGCTCGCAACTGCAGTTGCAGGAACCGCCCGCAGAGTACGGCCGCTTCGACGACCGCGACGTGAAGCTGGAGATCATCGGCGCCGACACCGGCGAGAACGGCTTCTTCTCGATCGGCGAGTTCCAGGCGATCACATATCCGCGTCAGATGGAGTACGTGACTCCCGAGGAAGTCGCGCGATTGGTCGTGCTCGAGATCCTCGGCGCGTCCACGGGCCGCGACGTCCTCGCGGCGATCGACGGCGCGATCACCGAGCCGTCGTATCGCGCGGGCGTGCTCCGCGAGCATGCCATCCGCGAGATGCAGCGCCTCGAGGACGAGATGCACGACGAGGTCCTCCCGTCGATCGCCATCGGCCACCTCGGGCCGCCGAAACTCTCGAAGCTGCTCGCCGAGGCGCACCTGATTCTCAAGGCGGCGAAGACGGACGAGATCGCGGCGATTCAGGCGATCGCGCCGGCCGACATGCAGCGGCGCGTCGAGGAGTATGCGGCGGCGAATCCGCAGATCATCAGCCAGATCGTGACGATCGGATTGCCGATCCTTCGCGAAAAGGACGGCTCGCTCGTCATCACCCGTGGTCCGCGCGTCAGCATCCCGCCCGCGGGACCGGAAGGGACGGTCGTGCCGCTCGATCAAGACGCCATCGAACGCTATGCGCTCACCGGCTGGGTCGACCTCCGCGTCCAGAACTTCGATCGCTGGCAGAAGCGCCTGCGGGACATCGTCGCTCCCGACGTCGTCCACCGCGGCTCAGCGGCGCTCGATGCCAAGACCTACCCCGCGCAGCGCTTCGTCCCCGGCGACATCGTCGGCTGGCTCCTCACGAACGAGCCCGACGAGCAGGGAATGGTCGGGCGCCGGCTCTATTGAAACGCGTTGAGGATGTACTCGAGCGGGTTCACCGGATTATTGTTCAGCCGCACCTCGTAGTGTAGGTGCGGGCCGGTGGAGCGGCCGGTCGTGCCGACGTAGCCGATCACGTCGCCGCGTTTCACGCGATCGCCCGCCTTCACGGCGTAGCCGCTGAGGTGGCCGTAGCGCGTCGAGTAGCCGTAGCCGTGCGCGATGTAGACCACGTTGCCGTAGCCGTTCGCCCACTCCGCTTTGACCACGAGACCGTCGGCAGGCGCGCGGACCGGCTGGCCGACCGCGGAGCTGATGTCGACCGCGTTGTGCGTTCCCTGCTCGCCCGTGAACGGATCCGAGCGTCCGCCGAAGCCGTCCGTGAGGATGCCGCGGACCGGCGCGATGGAGGGAGTCGAGGAGAGAAGCTGCGACTGTGCCACGAACTTCTGTTCGAGCACCGAGAGGTCTTTGTCGATGTTGCGCGAGCGGAAGCTCATCTTGTCGACGTCGTCACGGTACGGATTGCCGGTGTCTTCCGAAGGCCGGAGACCGCCGACGCCGCCCTGTGAGGACTCATCGAGTGTCGTGATGCCGGCGATGATCGCCAGCTTCCGGGTGCGGTCTTCCACGGAATGAAGCTGCGTCCGGAGCGACTCGACCGACTTGCTGAACTGCTCGTTGGCCGTCTGGAGCTCCCGATTTTCTTTCTGGAGCTTGTTGAGTTCGTGCGTCTGGGAGATCGCCGTGAAGTACTGGACCGAGAAGAAGGTCGACAGGCAGAGCGAAGACGTGACAAGCGAGACGATCGAGAAGAGCAGGCGGTGCGAGACCTTCAACTTCCGGAATTTCGCCCGCGCGTGCGGGACGAAAATGATCGTCGAATAACGCTTATCCATTGGTTCACTCCTGACTTGGGTACCGAGACTTTGGAAGGCGTATTGTTATGAACAGGTGGGGGTGAGTCAACCCTAAAAACACCCAACTTCGGAAAGAGTCAGATAACCACAACTCCTCATTCCGCAAGTACTTGCAGTGGGAATATATGGTAGATCAGCATATTCGCGCCGGATACGCGCAGAACTGCGTAGGCGTGATCAAATAACTGTGAGCGCCAGCTCTGATCTACCAATCGGACTGGCCACGCCCGGCCCGAGAAACCGTTAGACTGACTTTCCGCATGCGAAAAGACTGGAACTCGTACTTCATGGGCATCGCCCATCAGGCGGCGACCCGCTCGACCTGCCCCCGGAAACACGTCGGAGCGGTCATCGTTCGCGATCGCACCGTCCTTTCCACCGGCTACAACGGCTCCCTGCGCGGGATGCCGCACTGCGAAGACGTCGGCTGCATCGTCGAGGACGGGCACTGCATCACGACCGTGCACGCCGAGGCGAATGCCATCCTGCAGGCGGCGAAGAACGGCGTCGGCGTCGACGGCGGCGAGATCTACACGACCGCCTCGCCGTGCTGGAACTGCTTCAAGCTGATCGCGAACGCCGGGATCAGGAAGATCTACTACGGCGAGTTCTATCGCGAGGAGCGTTCGCGCCAGGTCGC
>DASYSN010000675.1:0-2152 GCA_036003305.1 Thermoanaerobaculia bacterium | reverse complement strand
CTTCCAGTCGCGTGCGGCGTTAGAATCAAACCACCATGAGTGACTTTACCGTCGAGGTCGAGCGTGAGGAAGACGGGCGCTGGATCAGCGAAGTGGCTGATTTGCCCGGCGTGCTCGCCTATGGAAACTCGCGCGACGAAGCGGTCGCGAAGGCGAAGGCGCTGGCGTTTCGTGTCCTCGCCGATCGCCTCGAGCATGGGGAAGACGTACCGTAGATCCGGCACGTCTTCGCCGTCAGCGAATGATCTGGCCTGCGACCAAGGCCAGTCGCGTTTTCGCTGCGTTGCTCCGCATCGGATGGTCGCTCAAACGGCAGTCCGGTACATCCCATCGAGTTCTTCATCGCCCGGGATGGCCCGACGTTGTCTTCGCGTTCCACGACGGTGACGAAATCGGCCCGCGCATGCTCGCGCGTGTGGCGAAGCACACAGGGCTCAAGCGCGAAGATCTCTAGTCAAGCGCTGAAGGCGCCGGCAGGATTGCCGGCGCCACACAGAGACGCTACTGGCCGCTAGGCAGCGGGTGCTGGTACACCGGATACGCCGGCCGCGGGAACGTTTGCGGTGGGTGGTTCTTCAGGTCGTCCAGTGCGACGGCGACGGCGCGTTCGAGCTGCGGGTCGTGGCCTTCGCGGACGAGCTTCGGATCCTGCTCGACTTCGACGTCGGGCGGGATGCCTTGATTCTCGACCTCCCACTGGCCTGACAGACCGTAGATCGCCCAGCGGGGAGCGGTGATGGTGCCGCCGTCGATGAGCGTCGGGTAATTGCCGATGCCGACGAGGCCGCCCCAGGTGCGCGTGCCGACGAGCGTGCCGACGGACGCCTTGCGGAAGTACCACGGCAGCGCGTCGCCGCCGGAGCCGGAGAACTGGTTGATGATCATGACCTTCGGCCCGAAGATCGCGCCGACCGGCTCGGTGTAATCCTCGCCTTCGCGCGACATGACCCGGCTCATCGGCTTGCGTCCGAGGTAGTCGACGATGTAGTCGGCGAGGTCGCCGCCGTGATTGAAGCGCTCGTCGATGACCGCGCCCTCCTTCCCGACCTGGGAGAAGAAGTAGCGGTTGAAATTCGTGTAGCCGCCTCCGGCCGTATCGGGGAGATAGACGTAGGCGAGGCGGCCGCCGCTGAGTGCGTCGACCTTGCGGCGATTCGCGTCGATCCACGCGAGCTTGCGCAGATGGCTCTCACTGTCGATCGGCACGACCGTCACGTTGCGCGCGCCGGTGCCGTCCGGCGACGGCCCGACACGGATCGTCGTCTGCACCCCGGCCGTGTTCTGGAAGTAGCTGTAGACGTCGTTCGGCGCCTGAACAGGAACGCCGTTGACGGCCAGGAGATAGTCGCCCTCGTGGACGTCGACGCCCGGCTCGGTGAGCGGTGCGCGGAGGTCGGGATTCCAGTTCTCTCCCTGAATGATGTGCGTGATGCGATAGCGGCCGTTCTCGACGGCGTAGTCGGCGCCGAGGAGGCCGACCTTGACGGCGTCGACCGGCGGGCGGTCGCCGCGCCTCACGAACGTGTGACCGAGGCTGATGTTGCCCGTCATCTCCTCGAAGAGATACGTCAGGTCGTCGCGGCTGCCGACGCCCGCGAGATACGGCCGGTACGCCTTCTTCGCGGCGGCGAGATCCAGGCCGTGGAAGTGCGGGTCGTATAGGAAATCGCGCTCGATGCGCCACACCTCGTCGTACATCTGGCGCCACTCGGCGGGAGGATCGACGTAGATCTGCATCGACGCCACGTCGAGCGCCCCTTCGCTGCCCGACGACGCCTTGTCGCTGGGATGAATCGCCCAGCTCTTGCCGCTCCGGACGAGCATCTTCTCGCCGTCGCTGGAGAGATAGAACTGCGACACGCCCTTCGCCACCGGCTCGACTTTCCGCTTCTCGAGATCGAATCGGACGACGTCGAACTTCGGAGGGCCGCCGCTGATGTCGACGACCGGGTATTGCTCGAGGAAGAGCTGCCCTTCCTTGCCGGCGAACACGCCGCCGTAGTTCTCGGGCGGGATCGGGAGCGCGACGATGCGCTGGCCGAGGTTCTCGAAGTCGATCGTGACCGGGACGGCAGGCTTCGGTTTCGTGACCTTCTCGTCGCCTTTGGCGGCCGTTTTGTCGTCCGCTTTCGCCGCTTCTTTCCCCGAGTCC
>DASYSN010000674.1:0-5130 GCA_036003305.1 Thermoanaerobaculia bacterium | reverse complement strand
CATAGATTGAATACGAGCCAAAGAGCCCAACCGAAATACGCGAGATTCTCCGCGAGCATCAGCGCGATCATCCAACCTGCGCTGCCGCGTCGGTGTCGCCACGCCACGATCGCCGTCGTCGAACGGCTCGCCCGGTCGGGGTACGGAACGACATGCGGGTTCTGCGCGGTCGGCCAGGGTGATCAGCGGAACAGAATTTCGCCGCCGTGTCGTGGCGCGAATCACACGGCGGACGTAACTTGACCTCATGCCGGGGCCGTACGTCCATATCGCCGTCGCCGAGAACGTACGCGATGCGATGGCGAAGCTCGACTCGTGGGCGCACGGCGCGTCGACGGCGACTCTGCCCGACCTCCCGGGCCGTACGCCGGCGGAGCTGGCGCGGATCGCCGCCGATCATCCGAGCTACTACGCCCTCGGCGCGATCGGGCCCGATCTCTTTTTCTTCCTGCCGGACTTCCGCACCATCTGCGTCTTCGGCGGCCACATCCCGCTCGCGAATCCGGCCATCCGCATCGTCGAGACGCTCGACAACCTCTACGCCTCGCTCGACGGCTGGATCCTGTCGCGGATGGAGTACTACTTCGGCCCATTCTCCGAGAACATCGACGAGGCGCTGAGCCGCATGACCGGCGATCTGACCAGCGTCGTCCAGGACGTCCTCGGCGGCCTCTCCTCGATCTGCACGAACCTGATTCTGGACATCGGAAGCCAGATCTACGACTGGTTCGGCCTCTTCAGCCTCGGCCTGAACAAGGGCTACGACAACCAGGACTTCTTCTGGTCCGACATGCTCCACTACCGGCGGACGAGCCAATACGCGCGCAGCCTCTGGATTCGCGCGGAGCGCATCCAGTCCGACGCGTTGCGCGCCTACGCCCTCGGCTACATGACGCACCTCGGCACGGACACGGCCGGGCATCCGTTCGTCAACGAGAAGAGCGGCGGCCCCTATCGTCTCCACTGGCAGCGCCACCACCTCGTCGAAAACCACATGGACTCGCAGACGTACGACGTCGATTTCGGGTCGAGCGCGCTCTACAAGCAATTCGTCGAGTCGGCACTCCATTACAAGATCGCATTCGAGGACGACGGCAGCGACAGCTCGAAAACGCTGCCGAGCCATCGGGACGGCGACGAGTCGCTGCGCGGCCTCTATCGCTGGCGGCGGCAGCTGGACCTCGACTCCACGATGCCTGCGGCGCTCGCCGCCCTGCTCATCGACGGGATGAGCGAGACCTACTCCACCAGCACGCCGCCCAACCCCGCGAACGCCTCCACGTCGAGTCCGCGCATCATCCCGACCGCCGACGGCCGGCCGCTTCCCGAAACGGTCAGGGACGCGTATGTCTCGCTCTTCCGGTATCTGAAGATGTCGACGCTGGACGGCTTTCGCCACGAGAAGCCCAAACCACCCGAGGTCTTCCCGAACATCGCCTGGCCGCAGCTGACCGACCCGCATGACGAGCCGCCCGACGCCGACCACTCATTGCCGGTCGTCGACTCGATCCTCAAGATCGTGCGTTTCAGCCTCTACCTCGTCTCGATTGCCATCTGGTTCGCGACGATCATTCAGGGCATCCTCCTCGATTTGGCGACGTATGTGCCGCGGCTGATCGCGTACTACGCGCTCGAGCTGCCGATCTACTACATCCTGAAGGCGGAACGCCGGGTGCTGGTGATGAGCGGGTTCCTCCATCCGATGACGGACGAGATCGACATCGGCCTGGTGAAGATCTCGACGGGCCACGACGACGGGTTCCTCGCCGCGCTGCACTGCATGGACGACGTGCTCGGCGGCTTCGGCGACGATCTGATCGGAACGATCATCACCGAGGTGCAGCAACTGAGCGCGGGCGGCGCGTCGGTCCAGGACGTCCTCGCGCAGATCCTCGGCGGGTTCTCCGTCACGTTCAGCGAGCCGCCGCCGAACTCGCACTACCCGCACGCCCACGTCACGAACAGCCATGGCCAGTCGATCGAGCATCACGCGCCGTGGCAGTATCCGGCGTCGCCGACCGAGCTCGGAGCGACGTTCGCGGGGCCTTACCAGAGCGGCGACATGCCGCATGTCCTGCTCGACGGCGCGCAGCCCGGCAACCAGAGCATCCGCACGCAATTCGAGAACGCGCCGTCGCCGATGGTGACGAATTCGATCGCGGCGAACGTCACGGCGGCCGATCACCTCGGCGACCCTGTGAATTTCTCCGCGTACCTGATCCGGCAGCTCACGCGCGACCAACTGCCGCCGATCGCCGACTGGAACCTCGACGCCGACCGCGGCTACGCCTACAAGTGCTGGGACTGGAACCGGCATGAACAAGATCCGGCCGGAGGCGGTCCGTTCCTGCTCCGGGACAAGGACGGCCACTTGTACATGGAGCCTTGTACGCCGCCGCCGCAACAGGATCAGCCGAATGACCTCAATAAGGCTTGCGGCCCGTTCCCGATCGACAAGCCAAACCCGGACGTGCCGCTGAAACTGCACTGGGCCGATCTTCACGATCCGCACTGTAGCGAGGCGCCGCAACTCGCCGCATTCCTGCAGTCGTGGCATGGCATCGGGGCGGTGGTGACGGTGACGCTCGGTATCGCGAACAGCGGCTCCGTCGCGGCGAACAACGTTCAGATCACGGCGGTGGGGGCGATCGGCGCCACCGGCGCGGCATACCAGTTCGCGGGGAGCACTCCGATCAACGTCGCCCCATCGCTGTCGGGGCTCACGGTCGTTTCCGTCAATCTCAGCTTCAATGAGACGAGCGGCAGCCCTGGTGCGCCGTTCCACTTCGACGTCACCCTGACGGCGACCGGTGTCACGCCGGTGACGACGACGATTCAGGTCCTATGAACTGCAACTGTCCTTGTCACGCCGCCGAGCGCAAGCGCCCCTGCTGTCATTGCGGCGCGCAGGCGCCGTGCAAGTGCCCGCCGAAGCGGCGCTGCTGCGGGGAGCCGGAGCCGCCGCCGAAGCCGGATGTGCCGCCGCCGGGGTGGCAGCCGGGCGATCCGCGTCCGATGCGGCCGACGGTGCCGGACGGCGCGACCGAGGCCGAGCTACAGCAGCATTTCAAGGACGCGGTCATGCAGCTCGTTGCCGAGGGGTCGACGCCGAAGGGGCCGCGCTTCGGGCCGCGCAAAGACGAGTTTCTGCCTTACCTCGTGGTGCGCGCGTTCGGCGGGGACCACGGCGCACGGACGATCTCCGTGCCGTTCTGGGAGAGTCCCGACATCTTCATCGCGCCGAATATCGCCGTGGAAGACGCGCCGCCGCTCCCGACGACGCGCGCCGGGCTCGCCCAGGCGGGCGCGCCGAACACGATCTGGGCGCACGTCTGGAACATCGGGCGCGCGCCGGTGATCAATGCGCGGGTCGAGTTCTACTGGTTCGATCCGACCCTCGGCTTCACTCCCGGCTCGGCGAACCTGATCGGCGTCGCGTATGTCGACCTCGGCGACGGCTCGAGCGGCCGCGCACACACGATCGTCAAGTGCCCGGTCAGTTGGTATCCGTCGTTTCTCAACGGCGGTCACGAATGCCTCGTCGTCCGCTGCTTCGAGCCGATCCTCGACCCGCTCGCCGATCCGGTCGGTCCGTACGCCTTTGACGGGTGGAACGACCGTCACGTCGGGCAACGGAACATCCACGTGCAGGACGTCTCGTCGCCCGGCGTGGTGCAGATTGCACTGCGGCTCGGATGCGACGCGCAGCCGGGCCCCGCGACGATCGAGGTCGTCCCGGCGCGCGTGCAGGACGTCGGATGGCTGTCGCTCCTCGCCGGCCGCAACGATCACCATTTCCGCGACGCCAAGGCGATCAAGGAGGAGTTCGGGGTGATGTACCCGACGCCGCTCCGATCCGCCGAGCAGCGGCCGGACCTCCGCACCGCCGCGGACCTACCGAAGGGCCTCTTGCGGCGCCGAATCGAATTCGAACGAGGCTGCGACGAGCTGGAGGCGCTCTTCTTCGCGCGCGTCGACGGCCTCCGGACCGGCGAGTGCCGCATCTACCGCGTCCAGCAACGCACCGGCGGCCGCCTCGTGGGCGGCTTCACGACGATTTTCAGGAAGCTCTGAGCGCCGAACGCATCACGTAAAATCCCCAGATGCGGAAACTCCTCTTCGCCTTCGCCATCGTTCTCACGCTGTCCGCTCGCGCCGATTCGCTCCCTCCGTGGGCCGGGTTCCCGGCGGGGTTCAAGTCGGACGAGGGATATGAAGTCGTCGAGGCGTTCGGGAAGGAAGAGTTTCCGATGCCGGGCGACAAGACGGTCACGGTGGAGGGGAAGCACTACGCGGCTGGGATGAGGTCAGAACCGGGACTCGATGACAAGGCGACGTGGGTGAAGATCCGGCCCTGGTTCATTGCCAAGGGTTGGAAGGTCGTCTACGACGCCGGCACGAAGGTGCTGCGGTTGCAGTCGGGCGGTCACGACGCATGGATGAAGTTCGACATCTTCGGCAGCGACGACGTTCGCGTCAGTCTCATCGACGTCGCAGCGCAGACGGTGACGTTGAAACTGCCGCCACCCGCGCCCAAGCCGGAGACGATCGAGGAGGGCGGCGATTTCCCCTACCTCGGGCACTATCCCGGCTCGCAGTTGAAGAGCAGCGAGAACGACGACGGTCCGATGGACGTGACGACGGATCGCGATAAGGAGCCGCAACTCGCCGGCACGGGCTCGACGGTCAAGAGCTACACCGTTCCCGACGGCCTGTCGACGCACCAGTTCGTGACGGTCTATCGCAATGCGCTCATGGCCGCCGGTTGGGCGATCGCGAACGTACACGACGGCTCGGACGGATCGGTCCTGGCGCACTACGGCCGCTCGGGACGCGACGTTTGGGCCTACCTCCACATCGGCGGCGGCGACATCGGCGTGCGCGTCGCGGACGCCGGCTCGGCGTCCGACCTCGCGAAGCAGCTCGACCGCGCCTGCCATGTTCCGTTCTACGGGATCCACTTCGACTTCAACAAGGCGGCGCTGCAGCCCGACTCGGAACCGGCACTACAGCAGATCGCCGATCTGCTGAAGAACAATCCGTCGCTGAGCGTCGAGGTGCAGGGTCACACGGACGCCGTCGGCGGCGACGCGGCGAACCAGAAGCTGTCGGAGGCGCGTGCGGCGGCGG
>DASYSN010000673.1:0-10813 GCA_036003305.1 Thermoanaerobaculia bacterium | reverse complement strand
GCAGCTCGGCAGTCTGTACACGACCGGGCAGACGCTCTGGCGCGTTCAGGTCGACCACTTCACGCCGTGGGACATGAACTGGCCCTACGGACCACCTTCGGACGCGGTGTCGCCGTTGCCGCCGCCGCCCGACACCTCGATCACGGTCACGCAGTGCGAAGAGTGCCAAGGTCACTCGATCGTCGAAACGGAGAATCAACGGCTCCGTGAGGAAATCCCGGTCCAGGGCACGCCGTACAGCCTCACGTACAACAGCGGCCGCGCGAACCGGCAGCGGTACCAGGTCACGGTGCACGTCAGCGGCGCGGCGGTATTGCCTGCGTCACTGAAGGCGATGGATGTTTCGTTCTCCATCGCCGGCCGTTCATTCACGCAGTCGCTTCTGCCCGAGCAGAACAAGGACCTCACTTTCACTTGGGATGGCGTGGACGTCTACAACCGGCCGGTGCAGGGCGTCCGGCCGGCAGATATTTCAGTCGGGTATAGGTACGCGGCAGCTTATCGTCCTCCCCAAACATCTATTCAGGCATTTGCCGCCAGCGGGGTCGGCACCTCGGCGATCACGGATCGCACCCGCAACGAAGTCACGTTCGCACAGGGATGGTCCGTTCCACTCGGACAATGGTCAAACAACACCACAGGCTTCGGTGGGTGGAGCTTCAGCGCGCAGCGCGTCTACGACACGATCGGTCGGACGCTCTACGATCCCGAAGCGACAGAACGCGGCAGCGACCTGGCGCTAAATGGCGAGTCCGCCATCTATCGCGTCGCGGGTACCGGATTTCCGGGCGTTCCGGACACATCGTTGCTCGCAACACAGTCCGGAACCGAGGGGGCATTGTCTGTTCAGCCGACGCCTGACGGAGGCTTCTACTTCGCCGACGACTCACCCGGCTCGCTCGACCCCTCGTGTCAATGTTTGAAATTTGTCGATCAGGCAATCTTCAAGGTCGACGCGGCGGGACATGTTGCAGTCGTTGCCGGGATTCCCGGGTGCTCCAACAACTGTCCTGCCGGCGCCGACGGGGCACCGGCGGCGACAAGCTGGGTGAGCCCGTCTCATGTAACGACGTCGCTGGACGGAACCGTGTATTTCAGCGAAATCACGTTCAGCGGTAGCAATCGTGCCGACCGAATCCGGCGCATTGTGAACGGCCGCCTCCAGACTGTTGCTGGCGCTCCGACAATCTTGGTAGGCGACAATGGTCCGGCCACGCAGGCCGGTCTCGGTACGGTGAATGGAATCGCAATCGGGAATGATGGCGTGCTCTACATCGCGACCGTGTCAGCCGGCATCCGTCGCGTCGGCGTCGACGGAATCATCACGACGATCGCAGGCATGGGTATATCCCGAGCCGACAACATCCCCGCGACGCAAAGCAAGTTTGTGTCGCCGATGGGCGTTGCCGTCGGTCCGGATGGCAGCGTCTACTTCAGCTGCACACAAGCTGGACCGAACTTCACGCCAGCGATCGGCCGCATTTCACCCGATGGCTTTCTACATTTCGTTGCGGGTGGCGGCCCCTTCCTCCCGGCTGGACAGGATGGTTCGGTCGCCACGGCAGTCAGTATTCAGTCGCCGGGCGGCCTCGGAGTCACGGCCGAAGGCGATCCGGTTTGGGGCGACACCAGCAACTCGCGCGCCTTTGTGTGGACGGTGAAGGCTGGCATCCTCCACGTCATCACCACGTCGCCGACGGCGCGTCAGGTGTTCACCGGCAATGCACCGGCTGACGGCGCGCTTGCCCGCAGCGTTTTCATGTTCAGAATTCCCGAAACGAAGGTCGGGCCCGACGGCTCGGTCTACTTGATCGATGGCGGACACTGGACGATTCTCAAGACCGCACCGCTGTTCCCAGCGATGAAATCCGGCTCGGCATCGACGATCATCCCGGCAAACGATGGAATCGTTGGCTACATCTTCGAGAATGGCCGGCACGTCCGAACGGTCAACACGATCACCGGCACGACGCTCGAGACGCTTTCGTACGATGCGAACGGGCTCTTGAAGAGCGTGACGGACGTCGACGGTCAGTCGACGATCGATCGCGATTCGGCCGGCAACCCGACCGTAATCACAGCCCCAGGCGGTCAGCAGACCCAGCTCTCGGTCGGCGCTCAAGGGCTGGAAAGCGTCTCGAGCGCGGCAGGCAACTACGCCTTCAGCTATAACAGCTTAGGGCTGCTTTCGCAGCTCACCGACCCTCGTACCGGCCTGCATAAGTTCACGTACGACGAGTCCGGCCTGCTGACGAAGGACGAGGATCCGGCGGGCGGTTTTCTATCGCTGACGCGCACTGGGACAACCGGAAACTTCACCGTGGTACGAGGGTCCGCCGAGGGCCGAACAGAGTCGCTGGCCTGGCATCAGTCGTCGGACGTGCTGACGACGAGGCCGGTCACCGGATCTGACGGTCTGGTGACGACGCGCAACGAAAACGGAGATGGCTCAAAGAACGAGACAAGCCCCGAAGGCGTAACCACCGCGACGACGGTGGGTCCAGACACGCGGTTCGGCATGAGTGCTCCGGTGATGCTGACCGAATCGGACACTATGCCGTCCGGGACGAAACTGAATCTGACATCTTCGAGGCAAGTGTTTCTGAGTCATGACAGCGATCCGTTGTCGTTGTTGACGTATTCCAGCACGTTGGGCATCAACGGTCGCGTGTTCACGTCGGCGTTCACGAAGAGCAACCGGACGGTCGTCACGACGACGCCAGCGGGTCGGCAGATCACGACCGTGCTCAACGACAAGGATCGGCCGGCGTCGGTCCAGGTGGCCGGTCTCGCCAGTGTCGCCTACGGTTATGACCCCCGTGGAATGATCTCATCGGTAACAGTGGGGTCACGCAACACGACGTTCGGATATGACGCGCGTCAACGTCTCAAGAGCATCCGCGATCCCCTTGGTCGCACTGTCTCGTACGACTACGACGATGCCGATCGCGTCACGACGGAAACCTTACCTGACGGGCGCCAGATCCAGTTCTCTCATGACGCTGCGGGAAATGTGACGTCCATCAGCCCTCCCGCTCGGCCGGCGCATACCTTCGGATTCACGCCGGTTAACCTCCTCGAGAGTTACACCGCGCCGACAGTCGCAAACGTCACGTCCACGGTCACCACGTACACATATAACCGCGACCGGCAGTTGACGCTCGCCGCTCGCCCGGACGGGACGACGGTCGACTGGGGTTACGACTCGGCTGGACGCCTCGCGACGATCACCGAGCCGCGAGGTCAGCACGCCTTCACTTATGAAGCAACGAAGGGAACCCTGACGGGGATCTCCGCACCCGACGGGAATGCGTTGCAGTTCACCTATGACGGCGGCTTGCTCAGGAGCTTGTCGTCGACAGGGGCGGTCGCGTCGACAATTGCCTTCAACTACGACAACAACCTTCGCGTGACTTCGGAAAGTGTGAACGGGGCGAATTCGATCGCATTCGGGTATGACAACGACGATCTCCTAACTTCCGCCGGCGTCCTAACGCTGCGGCGCGACGCCTCGAACGGACTTCTCACCGGCACGACGCTCAGCAATGTCGTCGACACGTACGGCTACAACACCTTCGGCGAAGTGACGTCTTACACGTTGCAGTTGGGCGGGTCGACGATCTTCACGCTCGGCTACACCCGCGACGACGCCGGCCGGATCGCGGCGAAGACGGAGACGGCCAACGGGCAGACGGCCACGACGTCGTACGGCTACGACCCGGCCGGCCGTCTCACGGACGTCACTTCTGCGGGCACAACCACACACTACGACTACGACGACAACGGCAACCGCACAGGCGTAACGACCGACTCCGGGCAGATCGTGGCGACTTACGACGCGCAGGACCGTCTGACGACCTACAACGGCGCGAGTTATTTCTACTCTGCCAACGGCGATCTCCAGAAGAAGATCGACGCTCAGGGCACCACCCTTTATTCGTACGACGCCCTCGGGAACCTTCGATCCGTCACGCTTCCGGACGGTAAGTTGATCGAGTACGTGATCGACGCGTCGAACCGGCGCGTGGGCAAGAAGGTAAACGGGAGCTTGGTCGTCGGATGGATTTACTCCGGTCCTCTCCGAATCGTTGCCGAGACTGACGGGACCGGCGCGGTCAGTAAACGATTCATCTATGGCTCGCGTCCGAATGTTCCTGACTACATGGTCTGGCAGGGCAGCGCGTACCGGATCGTCACGGACCACCTCGGCAGCCCGCGGTACGTGCTAGAGGTCAGCGGAGGGTCCCTAGCCGATGCGGTTACCTACGATGCGTTTGGCGCGGTCGTCTCGGATACGAATCGCGGGTTCGTTCCTTTTGGTTTCGCAGGGGGACTCTATGACCCGGACACAGGCCTAACAAGGTACGGCTTGAGAGACTACGACGCGGCGACCGGGCGCTGGACCTCCAAAGATCCGCTATTATTTTGGGGAACTGGTAGGAGCGATTACGATTGGACCACAAACACCTATCAATATTGCGATGGCGATCCGGTCAACTTCTCCGATCCGACAGGCCTCCAAATGGATTCCGTCAGCAGAAGCCTTCAGGAGGCCATCGCACGGGGCGACGCTGACGAAATCGCCGAAATCCTGGAAGACGCGGGTGAGGAATTACCGGACAAGTTACGCGCGGCGGCGCGGAAAGCTGTCCAAAGATTCCGGTCCAAGGCGAAAGACATCATTTCAAAAGAGTGCAAAGGCTCGATCAACCGCGAGTTCCCTGAGGAATTCCGCGATAAGACCTTACAAGATATCTGGAAGGAAGCGCGCGGGGGAGACAAGGCGGCCCAGACCGCTAAAAAGCTCCTGAGCGACGCGCGCTTTAGGAAATAGGTGACTATATGTGGTATTCAGCAAGTCTGCTATTTCGCGGTTCGCACCACGATCGACCTTCGAAAGAGGATCTTTGGTTGGAGCGGATAGTGCTCATCGAAGCGAGCGACGAAGATCAGGCGCGCACGATTGCGCAGTCCTTGGGAAAAGCCGGCCAACACCAGTACGCAACGAGTTCCAGCACGGTAGAGTGGCAGTTTGCGCAAGTCGAACGTTTATGTGAGATCGAGGGTCTCCCCGAGCATGGTGCGGAACTATTCTGGCGATTCCTCCGGCAATCTGAAGTCGAAAGCCTGCTCACGCCCTTTGATTGACGGCCCATTGGCTCAGGTGCTTAGATGGATGACGTGCCGATTCATGAGCGCTACAAGACGACGGCGTATCCTGCGTGGCTACGCCGAATGCCGCTCCTACGCGACCTACCTCTTAGCAGAGCGTTGTTTCATGAGATCGGGCATCATATCGAGGCGACGAGCGTGCGAGGTAGTCGTTCGAGCGAGTCGCGGGCCGAGAAATGGGAATTGACGTTGGCCCAACCTTACTTCAGGCGCCGATATCGCCTCATTGCGCCACTCGTCCGCTTGGCAACGACGCTCTGGCGAAAGCTGCCTGGTCGCGCCGAGCGCCCGAGTGTTACGTCGTAACATGCCATTCGCGTCGAGCACCACGACTGCGGATGCTGAAATCATCTTATTTTGCCGCGATAACGAAGCCGTGTTGCAGCATATCCAGGTCGGTCGACGAGAGAGCGCTCTCGTGGAATGATCCAATGCGGAGCGCGATGAAGGGGGTGGCCGGCTCGCCCAAACTCGCGTTTCTGCTATTCCTGCTACTTGGTGGTAGTCGCTGCCAGCCGGCTCGATACTCGTCTTCGGTCGATCTTGCTCGTCGTACCACCGCGCTATTGTCCGCGCACGATACTGGACTTTGGTAGGCCTTTTTCATATCCCACCGACCTACACCGCCCAGGAACGGCAACAGGAGTTCCACGCACTCCAGTCTTTGTTCGACATTGTTTACGATGAGCTCGGTGCGCCTCGGGACTTTCGGATTCCTACAGTCCCAACCTCGACCCTAACATTCAGCGTCGGTTCGGGAGACTTCGTGTATTGGCAGGAACATCGGGAGGTTCTTGCCTTTACCTATGGCGTAAGATTCGCTCGCGCCGGACCAGGACAGGTCATTATTCGGCTGTGCCGAATTTCCTCAGAATCAGAATGGCAGATTCGGGATATCGGCTTTGGGCTCTCAACGCAGGCGCCGGACGCGAAGATTAGAATTCAGCGCATCGCATCACAGGCGGCTAGAACGCTTGGACTTCAAAAGCCGCGCGGCGTATCTCATCCGAAGACCTAGATTGGCTTCCCTACGCCACTTCCGACGCTGGCTTCTTCGAGGCCAGCAAATACCGCCCCGTAATCGACCGCGGATTCGCCGCAATGTCCTCGGGCGTGCCGGTAGCGACGACCTCCCCCCCGCCGTCGCCGCCCTCGGGGCCGAGGTCGATGACGTGGTCGGCGGCTTCGATGAGTTGGATGTTGTGCTCGATCACGATGACGGAGTTGCCGCGCTCGATCAGGTCTTTGAGGGTCTTGATGAGCTGCTTGACGTCGGTCGAGTGGAGGCCGGTGGTCGGTTCGTCGAAGAGGAAGAGGCGGCCCTGCTCGGCGCGGGCGCTTTCGGCGAGGAATGAGGCGAGCTTGAGGCGCTGCGCTTCGCCGCCGGAGAGGGAGTCGGTCGACTGGCCGAGGCGGAGGTAGCCGAGGCCGACGGAGCGGAGCGACGTGAGCTTCTTGAGGATGGCGCGCTTGTCGACGAAGAACCGCATCGCCTCGTCGACGGTCATCGCCAGGATCTGATTGACGTCGCGGCCCTTGTACTTGACCTTCATCACCTGCTCGCCGAAGCGGCGGCCGTTGCACTTCTCGCAGACGACTTCGACGTCGGCGAGGAACTGCATGTCGATGGTCACCGTGCCGGCGCCTTCGCAGACTTCGCAGCGGCCGCCCGCGGTGTTGAACGAGAACATGCCGGCGGTGACGCCGTGGAGCTTCGCGTGGGTCGTCTCGGCGAGGAGCTTGCGGATCTCGTCCCACGCCTTGATGTACGTCGCGGGATTCGAGCGCGAGCTGCGGCCGATTGGCGACTGGTCGACGAACTGGATGTCGTAGATGAAGTTGTGGCCGTCGATCAGGCGCGGGTTCTTCTGGAACTGTTCGTAGAGGCAGTTGCGAATGAGCGTCGACTTGCCGGAGCCGGAGACGCCGGTGATCGCGACCATCTTTCCGAGCGGGATGGTGACGTCGAACCCTTTGAGGTTGTGCGTCCGCGCGTTGCGGATCGTGAGGCTCCCGGCGTCGACGCGTTTATCGCGCTCGTACTCCTCGTCGGCGCCGGTGTCGGTGACGCGCGGCGGGCCGCTGTACATGAGGCGTCCGCCGTACTCGCCGGCGCCCGGCCCGAGCTCGAGGGTGTGGTCGGCGCCCGCGATGATGGTCGGATCGTGCTCGACGACGATGACGGTGTTCCCCGCATTGCGCAGCCGGCGCAACACGGCAAGCAGGCGCTCGCTGTCGCGCGCGTGGAGGCCGACGGTCGGCTCGTCGATCACATACATCGTCTCGGTCAGCGAGCTGCCGAGGGCCGCGGCGAGATTGATGCGCTGCGTCTCGCCGCCGGAGAGCGTGCGCGTCTGGCGGTCGAGCGTCAGGTACGAGAGGCCCACTTCGTCGAGGTAGACGAGGCGGTTGACGATCTCGCGGCGGAGGTGCCCCGCGATCGCCTCCTCCTGCTTCGACAGCGGGAGGTACTCCCAGAACTTGCGCGCGGTCTTGACGTCCATCGCGAAGAGGTCGCCGATCGGGAGGTCGCGGAACTTCACGTACGACGCGGCGCTCTTCAGGCGCGAGCCGTGGCACTGCGGGCACGGCTCGTAGCTGCGGTACTTCGCGAGCTTCACCCGGACGTGGATCTTGTATTTCTTCGTCTCGAGCCAGTCGAAGAAGCCCTTGATGCCGTACCACTTCGCGCGGCCGTTGTAGAGGAGGTCCCACTCCTTCTGCGTCAGGTCTTTGATCGGGACGTCGAGCCGGAGGCCGTACTTCTTCGCCGCCTTCTCGAGGTCCTCGTAGCAGTCTTCGTAGCCGGCGGAGTTCCACGGCGCGACCGGCTTTTCGTCGAGGCGCAGGTCGCGGTTCGGGATCACTTTCTCCATGTCGATGCCGATGATCCGCCCGTAGCCCTGGCAGTTCGTGCACGCGCCGAGGGGCGAGTTGAACGAGAAGAGGTGCGGCACCGGCTCGGTGAACTCGGTCCCGCATTTGTTGCACGCGAAGCGTGACGTGAAGCGGTGCGAGATCCAGGTCCCGTCCGCGTCCTCCAGCACATTCACGTTCCCCTTCGAGATCTCGAATGCCTGTTCGACCGCTTCCGTGATCTGCGATGCGCGCTCCGGATCGACCTTCAGCCGCGTGATGACCATCTCCAACGCCGAGGAGTGAGGACCGAGGACCGAGGACTCGTCCTTCAGGTCGCGGATTTCCCCGTCGATCCAGGCGCGATAGTAGCCGGCCTTAATGAGCTGCGTGAGCACCTCGCCGCGGTTCTCGGCCTCGAAGAAAACCGGCGCGAGGACGATGGCGCGTTTGCCGGCGAGCGACGACGCGATCTCGGCGGTGATCGATTCCGGCGAGTCTTTGCGCACGATCGCGCCGCAGTCGGGGCACTTGGTCTCGCCGCAGTAGGTCATGAAGAGGCGGATGTGGTCCGCCAGCTCGGTGGCGGTCGCGACGGTGGAGCGCGCGTTCTTGACGGAGTTCTTCTGCTCGATGGCGATCGCCGGGAGGATGCCTTCGATCTCGTCGACGTCCGGCCGGTCGATCCGCTCCAGGAACTGCCGCACATACGTCGACATCGACTCGACGAACCGCCTCTGCCCCTCGGCGTACAGGGTATTGAAGGCGAGCGACGACTTGCCCGAACCGCTCGGCCCGCTGATCACGGTGAGCTGGCGCTGCGGGATCTCGACCGAGACGTTCCTCAGGTTGTGGGTGCGTGCCCCACGGATCGAGATGGTTCGGGTAGGCATAACGAGAGTACAACGCCTTGGAGACAAGCGATCTTCCTCCAACGTAAGCTGTTGGAGTCCATGAAGGCGGCCATTCTCTTCGTCGTGCTCGTGGCGGGTTCGCTCGCGCCGATCTGGAGCAACGACTACTTCTGGCACAGCGCGGCGGGGTCGTGGATCGTCGCGCATCGGGCGCTCCCGGTCACGGATCCGCTCGCCGTCGCGAGCAGCCACGAGCGTTGGGTCGACGGGGAGTGGCTGTTCCAGGTCAGCGCCGCGTTGATCGAGAAAGCAGGAGGCCTAACCGCCATCAGCATCGTCCGCGCCCTCGGCATCGCTGCGTTCTTTACATGGATGTTCGTGCGGCTGATGCGGACCGTCACGCCGTTCACCTCGGTGTGCATCGTTTTCTTTGCCTGGTACGGCGCTCTGCCGTGGCTGTGGGAGCGGCCCGCCGCGATTGCCGCCATGTTGATGGCGCTGTTCGTTGGATTACCGCGCAACTATTACATCGTGATTATCACCACCATATTGCTGATCAATATTCATCCATCGGCAATCATCGTTCCTCTCCTTCTCCTCATCCTCGACCGCCGCATCGGACTCGCCCTCGCCTCGGCGGCCGCGCTGCTGGTGAATCCGTACGGGTTCGCGGCGATCACAAATCCTTTTCATGTTGCACGGATCGCGTCGCTGCCGATCTTCGCGAACGCGGAGTGGGGCGTAACGTCGCTGAACGAGTTCCGCCTCTTCGCGGTGGCGCTGGTCGCCGTCGTGTTCATCGTGGCGTTCAGCGCGCGATGGAAGGAATCGCTCGCGCTCCTGTTCATTACGCTGCTGGCGCTTCGCTTCGCGAGGAATCAGACGATCTTCTACTGCGTGGCGCCGCTGCTGCTCGAGCCGCACCTCCGCTCGATTCCCGATCGCTTCCGGAAGCTGTTGGTCATCCCGGCGGCGATCACGGCCGCCGCGATTCTCGCGACCTCACCGTTCCGCACAGGCGTCGACGCAGCCAAATTTCCCGTGAATGCCACCGCCCGCGTCCGCGCGCTCCGGCCGCCGGGCAACATCTTCAGCACGTACGGGATGGGCGGCTTCCTCGAGTGGGCGTTCCTCCCCGAGCGCCGCGTCCTCAACGACGGCCGCAACGAGCTGTTCCTCGATTACCAAACCCGCATGATGAACGCCCGCCGCGACCCGAACGCCTTCCGCCAATTCCTCGCCGCCTATCGCGTCGGAGTCGCCTACGTCCCCCGCTCGGATCTCGCCGACTGGCAGCCATACTTCCCAACGGGCGAATGGACGGTCGTCGCCGGGGACCGCGCCGCCATCGTTCTCGCGCGCCGCTAAATCCTGATCCCGTGCCGCGCGTAGAAGTTGTAGTCGCCGAGGCGGGTGCGAAGGCGCTCGACGACGTCGGAGGGGAGACGTGACTTGGCCGCCGCGACGTTCAGCTCCACCTGCCGCGCGTTGCGCGCGCCCGGGATCGTGCTCGAGACGGCGTCGTCGGACAGCACGAATTGCAGCGCCGCATCGGTGAGCGACTTCGCCGCGCCGCCGACGATCGAGCGCATCTCGTCGACACGCTCGTTCACCTCTTCCAGCCGCTTCGCGGTCAAGAAGTTCTGCCGCACGTCGTCGACGGCGAAGGTCGAATCCGCGCGGAACTTGCCGGTGAGCAGCCCCGATCCGAGCGGCACGCGCGCGATGATGCCGTAGCCCTTCTGCTTCGCGAGCGGGAAGAGCGCCGTTGCCGGCTCTTGATTGAGGGCGTTGTAGAGCACCTGCAGTGCGTTGCCCCAGCCGCGGTTGATGATCTCGACCCCTTCGTCGATCGTCGAAACCGAGACGCCCCAGTAGCGGATCTTCCCGATCTCCTGCAGCCGCGCCATCGCCTCCTGGATCTCCTCGCG
>DASYSN010000672.1:0-1949 GCA_036003305.1 Thermoanaerobaculia bacterium | reverse complement strand
CAGCACTGCACGGAACAGGAAGACGCGGCGAACAAGGTCGAGCGCCAGGTGCGCAAGTCGGCCGCGGCGTGCCTCCTTTCCGACAAGATCGGCGAGCGCTACGACGGGATCGTCACCGGTGCAGGTCCGAAGGGAACGTGGGTGCGCATCTTCCATCCACCCGTCGAAGGGAAGCTCGTTCACGGAGCCGAAGGCGCCGACATCGGGCACCGCGTGAGCGTGAAGCTGATCGGCGTCGACGTCGAGCGCGGCTTCATCGACTTCGTGCGTACCGGACGCTGAACGCTATTCGGTAATCGCCACCACGCGGTTCGCGGCGTCGACGCTCACGAGCTTCACCTTGTGCGCGAGCGTCTGCCCTTCGTGCAGCATCGTGTAGGCCACGACCGTGACGCGGTCGCCGATGCGGGCGCCGGGCGCATGCACTTCGCCGCTCGTCTCGGCCGCCTCTTCGACCCACGTACGGAGCCGCGTGCCGGTCGCGAGGTTCACGATCTCGACCTCTTCGAACGGCCGGATCTCCGCCGATCGGAGGAGCACCGGATCGAGTCGCAGCGCGTCGCGGACGTCGCCATGCGTCACCGTGAGATTGCGGAGAATCGCGCGCGCGAGGGAGATCATCGGCGGCGCGGCACGCGGATGTTGTCGATCAGCCGCGTCTTCCCGATCCGTACGGCCCCGGCGAGGAGGAGATCGCGCTCGAAATCCGACGGAGCCTCGAACGTCTCAGGATCGACGAGCAAGAGGTAGTCGACGTCGACCCCCTTCGCCACGTCGCGCATCGCGGACTCCACCCACTCCACGTTTCGTGACGCCAGCTCGCGTTCGCCCGCACGCAACGCGCGCTGCAGCACCGGCGCGAGCGCCCGCTGATCGGGCGAGAGGTAGCTGTTGCGCGACGACATCGCGAGCCCGTCCGCCTCGCGCACCGTCTCGCCGAAGACGAGGCGCACCGGCACGTCGAGGTCCCGCACCATCCGCTCGATGACGGCGCACTGCTGCGCGTCTTTGCGGCCGAAGACGGCGATGTCGGGCTGCACGATGTCGAACAGCTTCAGCACGACCGTTGCCACTCCGTCGAAGTGGCCCGGCCGCCGCTCGCCTTCCAGCGGCTTCGCGACACCGCCGACATGAACGGTCGTCTGCGATCCGGGCGGATACATCACGTCGAGCGCCGGCAGAAAGAGGAGATCGACGTTCCTCGACTCGAGCAGCGCCCGGTCCTTCGCCTCATCGCGCGGGTAGCGCTCGAAGTCCTCGCTCGGCCCGAACTGCCTCGGGTTCACGAAGATCGAGACGATGACGAAGTCCGCCCCGTTCGCCCGCGCCACATCGATCAGCGACAGGTGGCCTTCGTGGAGAAATCCCATCGTCGGCACAAAGCCGATCTTTAGTGGTTGGGAGCGAACCGCGGCAATCGCGTTACGCGCCTCCTCAATCGTTCGCGCGATGATCACGTTTTAGTTGCGAGGTTTCGAGGTTGCGGGCCGGCAGGTTGAGGGTCTACCTCGCAACCTCGTGACTTCGCAACCCCGTAACCCTAATTCGCCTTCGGCATCTCCACCACGATCGCGCCGCTCTCCTCCGGCTGGCCGTAGAGGCGCTTCAACTCTTCCTCGCTCGTTCCATGGAACGACTCGGCGTCATTCGGGAAGCTCCCCTCGCGAACGTCGCCGAGGAACTGCGTGAGCGCGTTCTGCAGGTCGGCGGCGGCGTGCACGTACTTGCGTACGAACTTCGGCGTGTGGCCGTCGTAGAGGCCGAGGACGTCGTGATAGACGAGGACCTGGCCGTCGCACTTCACCCCAGCGCCGATGCCGATCGTCGGAATCGTGAGCCGCTCCGTGATGAACGCCGCCAGCTCGGCGGGGACGCATTCGAGGACGAGCGAGAAACAGCCGGCCTGCTCCAGCGCGAGCGCCTCGTCGATCAGCCGCCGCGCGTCGTCC
>DASYSN010000671.1:0-10603 GCA_036003305.1 Thermoanaerobaculia bacterium | reverse complement strand
CGATGAGCGCGTACAACCTGGTTCGAATGGCGCGGTTAGAACTCACGCCGACCTGATTGACACGGCCGCGGTGTCTCTCCTTTTCGGCTGCCGCGCGAAATCTCAGGAAAACGGAACCTCAAACAGGCGAGCAAGCGTCTTCAGTAAACGCCTTTCAACGAAATCGCGCTCTATCATCGATGCAGAACGGTCGATCTGCAGGAAACGCCAGTTCTTCAGCAGCCTGTTAGTCGTCTATCTTTACGGATTTCATGGCAGTTGGGACCGTGCAATCAAGTCGCTCCTTGTCGGCGGCGCGGAAGCCCACCGGCATGATCCGGACCGGGATGTGCGGGCATCGGCGTTATTCGATCTGCTGTGGCGAGCATATGTCCTCACCGAATTTGATGAGTTGCGAAAGCGAACCCCGAACCTCGACTTTGAGGCTATGCGGAATACGGCGATCGAGCGCGTTAGGGATGTCGCGGAATCCCTTCGTCAGGAACGCAGCGATCTAGACCTTCGGCTTGGCGTAGAGGCGTGGGTCGACTTGACAGAACGCGCTTCCAGCGAGGAAATCAAGGACGTGCGCGAGTTGTGCCTTCACCTTGTCGCAAGTAATCGACGGCGCAAGCCGGCCGCCGCGAACCTGGAAAGATTTGCCGATGGTTATGTTGCCTCGTTTCAACGCCACGAAGACATCAACGAGACGTACGCCGAGTTCGCAGATCTCATCCGTTCGAAAGGGCGTCCTCCGGCCGCTACGACCTTTCGAATGATGGCGGCGCTCGGCAAAAGCGCGACGAACGAGTATCACCGTCGCCAGGTTGCTATCGGAGAGGACCCGCGTCCGCGCGGACGTGTCCGTATAAAGTAAGGCGATGTTCGTCTAAGCCTCCAGTAGCGACGCTTCGATCACGCCGGGGATTCCCTGAGACAGTCGTTCAGCGGGACCAGGTCTCGGGGGCCGGGTTTCGAAGCCGTTTAGACCTTTGGAGCGGGCGACGGGATTCGAACCCGCGACCAAGAGCTTGGGAAGCTCCTACTCTACCAACTGAGCTACGCCCGCTCAGGTGAGGCCAGGATCTTACAACACGTCGGACGCCGGCAGGATTGCCGGCGCCACACAGAAACGGCTACCTGTCTCCGAGGAGGCCGCGGAGGGTCCAGGGGTGCCGTCGACGGTGTCGTCGACGGTGCTGTTCATGTCGTGTCGCGCGCTCCTACTCGACTAACTGAGCTGCGCCCGCCGCCGGTAGGGCGGCCGATTTTGCGATCAATCGCAGCGAGAGAACGATTCCGAGCGTGACGATGGCTGCCTGCGAGAGGAGGGCGCCCGGCGCGTGGAGGGCGTCGTACGCCAGTCCGGCGGCGGCGGGACCGATGACTCTTGCGAGAGCGTTCAGCGATGTCGAGACGCCGAGGATCGCGCCGCGGTGGGTGGGAGGGGAGATCTTGCTGATGTAGGCGGTCAACGCGGGATTGCAAAGCGCCTGGCCCGCGCCCATCAGGCAGGTGGCGGCGGCGAGCGCGCCGCGCGACTGCGTGAACGGGACGATGAGCAATCCCGCCATCAACGCCGCCGCGCCGCCGATGCCGGTGCCTACGTCGCCGAACCTGCGCGTCAGCCGGCCGATCGCGGTTGCCTGCAATACCACGACGACGAGTCCCATGAGGCCGAAGAGGTAGCCGACCTCTCGCGCTGTCATCGCGAACCGATCGCGTCCGACCAGCACGAGGATCGGCGCGAGCGACGCCAGCGTGAACATCAGCACGGCGAGCGATCCGCCGGCGAGGCGCAGCCCGCGCATCCGGAAGAAGATCATCCAGCTTTCATGGTCGAGCAGCGACCACCGGGCGGCCTGCGCACGCCGTGGATTCGATTCCGGCAGCGCCACGGTAGCCATCGTGAAGGCGATCGCCGAAAGGCCTGCCGCGACGGCGCCGGGAAGAAGGTTCGGCGAGGAGAAGAATCCCGACAGGATGCCGCCGATGGGCGGCCCGAGCACGATCCCGAGGCCGAACGCCATGCCGATCATCGCCATGCCGGCGGAGCGGTTGGAATCGTCAGTGGAGTCGGCGATGTAGGCCTGCGCCGTCGACACGCTGGCGGCGGCGATCCCGCAGAGGATGCGGGAGACGAAAAGCATCGGCACGCTCGAGGCGACGGCGAATACGCAGAACCCGAGGACGTTGCCGAGGAGGCTCGTCATGATCACCGGGCGGCGGCCGATGCGATCGGAGAGGCGTCCCCAGACGCTGGAGAAGAGAAACTGCATCAGCGAAAAGGAGCCGAGGATCATCCCCAACACCGCACCGCTCGCGCCGTACTGCTTCGCGCAGAAGGCGAGCATCGGCACGACGATGCCGAAACCGAGCAAGTCGATGAAGACAGTCAGGAAGAGAACGCGGCGCGAGGCTGACCACACGGAAGGCGAAGTCTACAATCGCTTGCTCTGATGGATCGTGAAGCGATCGAGGAACAATACCGGTCGAGCGCCAACCTCGCCGCGCGGATCGCGCTGCACCGCGAGTGCAGCACGAATCCCTACGGCCTGCAGCGTTGGATTTTCGACCGCCTGGCGCTGGCGACGGGACAGCGCGTGTTGGAGATCGCGTGCGGCACTGGAAGCCTGTGGTCGGAGAACGGCGACCGCATTCCGCGCGGCCTGCGGCTGATGGTGTCGGACATCTCGCCCGGTATGGTGGAGACGACGCGCCTCACGGTGCCAGGCGCCGCGGCTTACGTGGCCTGTGCCCTCCCCGACCTTCCTTTCGGCGACGATCTCTTCGACCTCGTCATCGCCAATCACATGCTGTATCACGTGAATGAACGGCAGCGCGGTTTGCGCGAGATCCGCCGCGTGCTGCGGCATGGCGGGATTCTGTTCGCGGCGACGAACGGCCGCGACCATCTGTGTCAGATCAAGGAGTTGATGAGCGACTTCGGGATCGAAGGGGGCGACGTCTCGGCGTCGTTCACGCTGGAGAACGGCGAAGAGCAGTTACGTCACGTCTTCGGCGAGGTGCGGCGCGAGGACTATCCTGACGCGCTCGAGGTCACCGATCCCGAGCTGTTGCTGCGTTACATCGCGTCCATCAGCCCGCGGGTCGAAGCGCGCCGGGAGGAGATGCGAGCGGCTGTCGCGGCGCGGATCGCCGCCGACGGCGCGTTTCACGTCGTCAAATCGACCGGTGCGTTCGCCGCGCCCAAAGCGTGAATCCGCGCCGCCGCGGAGGGGATGCGCGCCTTCGGCGCCGGGCGTTTGCCACGGCGGCGTTCCACGCGCGGCATCTGTTTGCGGACGAGCGCGGCGAACGTCGGCTCGGCGATGGCGACTTCGTCGAGTACGCGATCGCGGCTCGGGGCGGGCATGTTCAGCAGCATCGCTTCGAGGCGCAAGGCGCTCATCTCGTCGCCACCCTGTTCGCCGGCCTGGGCGAAGACGGCATGGTGATCGGTGTCCTGTTTCCCGGCGCGGTCGCTCTCCGCGAAGATCGTAGCGAGGCCGCCGTCGCCGAGGCGCTCGATGATCTCGGCGAGGTCAGGGAGCCATCCCTCGAAGGCGCCGAGGCTGTGCATCATCTCCAACTCGATGGCGGCTCGGTCATCGTGGAAGAGCTTGAGGAGGTTGCGGACGCGTACGAAGCGGTCGCCGCGTTCCCGTCCGTTGGCGATGGCGGCGCGGAGCGGATCGGCGAGTTCGGGGCGCAGATGGAAGAGGTGAAGCTTGTTGACGCACGAACGGACGATGCGGATGGCGCACTCGACGGGCGAGGCGTGGATGGAGTTCCAGGCCACGATGGCGGGCGCGCGGTGAACCCAGCTCGGATATCCGCCGCAAGGATCTTCAGCGAAACCATGAGCGATGGAGCGCTGTGCGCTGCCGGTGGAGAGCATCGTCGCCGCGATGTCGTTGAGACTGGCCGCGGCGGGGAGCGGAATGCGGATGCGGTCGATGTTCATCAGACCGTTCAGCTCCAACGCGGTGTGATCGTGAAAGATCGACAGGTCGACTTCGACGCCGTGCGAGCTCCACAGCACTCCCCAGCCGGCAAGCCATAGCTCCTCGCCGCAGCGCGAACGGTTTCGCGGATAGACGTAGCGCGGGAGGAACGTCAGGTCGGGCGAATCAACCGCTTCGCCGATCTGCCGGGCCAGCGTCTCGTCGACGGGGCGTTCGGCGACCATGACCAGATCGAAGTCGCGCATGCGCAATGCGTTGCCGCCGAAGAGGTGGTCCAGGAGCGCCGGTGCGCTGCCGCCGCCGATCCAAACGCGGTTGAGACCAAAGCGATCGCGAGCGACCGTGGTGATCGCCGAGACGATGGACGAGAGCCGCGCGACCGGCAGCGCCTTCATTCTGTGCATAAGTCTGAAACCGTTTTCAGGAGTTAACGGGAGGGGATCGCGAGCGACCGGGGCGACCCGCCGAATGATAGGAAACTTTCAAGCCTTCCGCAAGACAAGCTGCCAATCTTTCCGCAACACCGTCACGCTATCCCCCAGCACGCTGACGAACGCATCGAGGGCCCGGCCCGGTACGCGAGCGAGCAGACCAGGGGCGGCATCGTCGGCGAGATCGTAGTCGTCGAAGATGGCCGTGCCGCCCGCGCGGAGAAGCGGCCAAGCCAGCGCCGCGTCCTGCAGCACGTCTCCGACGCGGTGCGAGCCGTCGACGTAGACGAAGTCGAACTGCGCCGGCTGCAGCGTCCGGAGCACCACCTGCGAGCTTCCGATCAGCTTCATCACCCGATCGCCCGACCCGGAGGCGGCGATGTTGTGGTCGAAGTAGCGCTCGAAGTAACGGAGGAGCACGCTGTCCATCGGAATGGCGAACGGATCGACGCAGGTGAGCCGGCTGGTGGGATGAGTGAGGATGTTGTCGAGAAACCAGCACGCCGACTGCCCTTCGAAACAGCCGATCTCGAGGCCGTGAACGGAGGGTTTGCCGCGCAGATGGCCGAAGTCTTTCTCCCACGCTGAGGCGTGCGGCGAGACCCAATCGAAGGTGAAACGATATTTCGAATGCGGAAGGGGCGGGCTGTCCTCGAACAGGTCGTGCATCTCGCGGGCGAGAAGACGTCCGGCGCGCCCGTCGCAGCCGCCATCGATGAAGCGCCGCATGGCCATGACCATGACGAAGCGCTGGTCGTTGTGCTCCTCGACGGAGATCGCCTGCCGGTCGAGGTCACCGGCAAGCTCGCCGCATCGGGTTGCGATACGGCGGACGATTTCCTTCGCCCCGTCGGTGGACAAGCGGCCAGCGCCGACGACGGTGGCCCATTCTTCGTGAAGAAGGCGCGCCTGTCGCGCCAGCTCTTCCTGCTTCTCAACTGTCGGCACGGCTCGAAACAATAGCGTACGACGCACCCGGCTGGTACAGGCGCGGCAAGATGACGATGAACGTACTTCCCTGGCCGTGTGCCGACTCGAGACGGATCGTGCCGTTGTGCAGCTCCACGAAGCGCTTCACCAGCGCCAGACCGAGGCCGGTCCCCTGGGGGCGCTCGCCCTTCGATCCGTGCGCCTGCCGGAACTCCTGGAAGATGAGCTGATGGTCTTTCGGATCGATTCCGATCCCCTGGTCCTTGACGCGAATCTCGACCTCATCATCCCCGCAGCGGCGGGCGCTGACCATCACCGCGGAGTGTTCGGGCGAAAACTTCACGGCATTGGACATGAGGTTGTAGAGGATCTGGCGGATCTGGGTCGGATCGGCGGTGATGCGCGGCAGGTCTGCGGGGATGTCGACGTCGATCACCACGTCGCGCATCGTCGCGACGCCCCGCATCACATTGCAGATCCCGTCGACGACGTCGTAGACGTCGACGACCTCAGGCTGGATCTCCATGCGCCCGGCCTCGATCTTCGACAGGTCGAGGATGTTGTTGATGTGTCCGAGGAGGTAGAGACCGGAGGAGTGGATGTTGCTCAGAAAGCGGCCGTAGCGCGGCTCGAGCCGATCCGCGACTTGCGTCATCAGGATCTCCGAGAATCCGATGATCGCGTTGAGCGGTGTGCGGAGCTCGTGACTGGTGGTGGCGAGGAAGACGCTCTTGGTCCTGCTGGCCGCCTCGGCGTGCGCCAGCGCCTCCTCGGTCAGTTTCTCGTGCCGCTCCGCCTCGCGCGTAGCCGCCTCCGCCTGCCGCAGTGCGACTTCGGTGCGCTCCTTCTCCTCGCTGATCTGGCGCGTCCGCTCGTCGACCACTTGCTCGAGGCGAAGGGCGCGCTCGTGGATCAGTCGCATCCGGAACAAGTGCGTTGCGAGGAGCAGCCCGCCGACCGCCAGGACAGAGAGAACGATGAACCAGGTCGTCTGATAGAAATGCGGCCGTAACGTGAACGGCAGCGACGTCGTGCGCCAACTGCTGCCGTGGCGCGACGTGGCGAGAACGAAGTGGTAGTCGCCCGCCGGCAGGTGCGTGTAGGAGGCCACGCGGTTCGTTCCGGCGTCGATCCATTCCGTGTCGTAGCCTTCCAGCCGGTAGCGAACGCGCAGGCGTTCCGGCGTCACGAAGGTCACGCCGCTGAATGCGAACTCCAGGCGCTCCGTCCCCGGCGGGATGGCGCGGAGGGCCGCGGGGTTGACGTCGCGCCCGTCGATGGAGACACGCTCGATGACGGGAAGGCGCGGCGGCAGCTCCGCCGCACGGCTGTTGGTCAGCGCCGAGACGCCGTTCGCGGTCACGAACCAGATGCGGCCGTCGCGCGTGCGAAGCGCGGCGGGATTCGCGACGCCGTTGCATTGCCGGCTGCCGAGGCCGTCGTTCTCGTCGAACAGAGGAGCGTCGAGAGCGGGCAACTTCCCGTCTGCGACCTCGTTCAGGTCGCGTTTCGAGCTCATGAACGCGCCTCGCACGGTGCCGAACCAGAGGTTCCCTTTCTCATCGTCGACCAGGGAGAGGATCTTGTCGGTCGGCAGCCCGTTCCGAGTGGTGATGACGCTCGACTTGCCGTTGCGGTAGCGCACCAATCCGTCGCCGTCGGTGGTGATCCAGACGGTTCCGTCGGTATCGACGTCGAGCGCGAACAACCGGTTCGACGGAAGCTCGCGCGGCGCGGTATGCAGCCGGAACGCGGTTCCGTCGAATTCGGCGAGTCCTCCGCCGGTCGCAACCCAAATGCGGCCGTCGCGTCCTTCGGCGATGGCCATCGCGTAGTCGGTGCCGAGGCCGCCGCGGCCGGCGAAGCTCTCGACACGCCCGTCGGGACGGACGCGATTCAGCCCGAAGTCCGTGGCGATCCAGACGTCGCCGCGACGATCTTCGTGGATGGCGCGGACGGTGTTGTTGGACAGCCCCTGCGCCGTGGTGACGAGCGTCGTCTTGCCGCCGAGGACGCGGTACGCACCGTTGGTCGTTCCGAACCAGAGGGCGCCATCGCGGCTTTGGGCGATGGAGAGGATGCGCGCCAGCCTCGAATCGTTGACCGGCCGCCACTCGCCATGTTCCCACCGACTGAGACCATTCGCCGTTCCGACCCACAACACGCCGTCGCGGTCCTCGAAGATGACCCGCGCCACCGCGTCCGCCAGTCCATCCCGCCTGCTCCACGTGATGAACGCGCCGACACGAAGCTGTTCGACCCCGCCGTTCGTTCCGATCCAGAGACTCCCCTCGTCGTCCTCGAAGATGGCCCGCACGGTCGGATTCAGCATTCCGTCAGCAAGGCCATAGCGGGAGAGACGGCCGTCGCGGCTCAGACGCACGAGGCCGTTGCTGTATGTACCGATCCAGAGGTTGCCGTCGCGGTCGCGGCGGAGCGCCGTCACCTGATCGACGGGAAGTCCTCCGATGCGGGTCACTTTGCCGCCCGCGACCCGATCGAGTCCGACAGCTGTTCCGGCGAGGACACCGTCTTCGTCGACCAGGAGCGAGACGATTGTTTCGCTCGAGAGGCCGTTGGCCGCCGTCCAGGTCTGAGGCGGCCCGCCGCCGATGCGTATGAGGCCGCGGCCCGTGCCGATCCACGTCGTGCCGCCCGCCGTCGCCAACGCCGTAACGGGGCCGTGCGACGGCGGCAGGGGGATGGCCTCCGCTCGCCCGTTGACGACGCGAATGACTCTGCCGGCCGCCGTGCCGGCCCAGATTGACCCGTCGTCGGCGGCGGCGATGGCGTTGACGATGTCCTCGCCGCCGGGAAGGACGATGTTCTCGAATTTCCCCGCACGCTCGCGCACGAGACCGGCCAGCGTTCCCAGCCACAGCGTGTCGTCGCGTCCCCGGCAGAGCGTGGTGATGCTGTTGCTGATCAGGCCTGGGTTGGCGCTTCTGTCGAGGATCCGGAACTGCTCACCGTTGAAGCGAACCAAGCCCTCGTAGGTAGCCAGCCACAGGTATCCGTCGGCGGTTTGCGCCAGTCCGCGCACGGTGCCATGCGGCAGCCCCTGCTCGACGGTCCACGCACGCCGCACGTACTGCGACACCGCCCGATCGGCGGGAAGCGCCATGAGATCGCAGAGCGCCGCCGACAGCAGTGCTGCAACGAACAAGGATCTGAGGACGGGGCCGCGCCACACAGTCATTCAAGTGTACCAACGGCCGTGACAACGAACGGTGACGGAGGATACGAAGGTAGGGAAAGGTGTCCGGCAGTCACTCCTCCAAATATGGAGGTTCTCGACGATGGCAACGAAGACAAGCAAGTTGGCGGGAAATCTTGTGAGGCTCAGCGCGCCCCCGGGTTCGAAGTTGCAGGCGAAGCAGGTGCACGAAGCGATCGATCAGATCTTCAGGCTGAACGGTTGTCTGGCCTGCGGACTCCTCGGCATCGATCTCCACATCAATGGTCCTGATCCGGACCCGCTGGAGATCGCAGGGTTCGACGCGCAGGTACGGTGATCCGCACCGGCGTCAATTACGAAGGGCGTGACCCGCGATTCGTCGAGACGGTGATCCCGTTCGCCGACGTCGTCGAGGTCACGCCCGACGCCATCGCCACTCTCCGCGACGGCGTTCCGGTCATCCCCGCCGAAACGATCGATGAGCTGAAGGCGATCGGCGAGCGCGCGACCATCGCGCTGCACGGGGTGGGACTGTCGATCGCGTCGGCCGATGCGATGCGGCGCGACTATCTCGCGCTGCTCGACACGCTGATGGTATCTGTCGACGTCGCGTGGCACAGCGAACACCTCGGCTATGTCATGGTCGACGGCGAGCACCTCGGCACGATGCTCGTTCCGCCGCGAACGAAAGAGGTGCTGGATCTCGTCTCCGAGCGCGTACGGATGATTCAGGAGCGGTATGGGAAGCCGTTCCTCCTCGAGCACGTCGTCAATCTCTTCCCCGATCCGGGCGGCGACTACACCGCGGCGGGATTTCTCAACGAGATCGTCCGCCGCACCGGCTGCGGACTCATTCTCGACGTCTACAACCTCGAATGCGACGTGCATAACGGGATTGTCTCGACGGGTGACTTTCTCGAGGAACTCGACCTTGCCGCGGTGCGCGAGATTCACGTCGCGTGCGGGACCGAAGACCATGGGCTGCAGGTCGATGTGCATTCACGCTTGACGCGGGACTGCACGCTCGAGCTGCTGCGCGGCGTGCTCTCGATCGCAACAAACGTCGAAGCCGTCATCTTCGAGATCCTCGGGCCGGCGGTACCGTCGGTCGGCCTCGAGGCGATTGCGAAGGAGTTGCAGCGTGTGCGCTCCTCGTGTAGCGCAGGCTTCCAGCCTGCGCCCCGGGTGGGCGGCGGCGTAGCACCCTGGAACCCTGCGCCACACCGGAGTGACCTGCCACTCGCGGAGTTGCAGCGTGCGATGCGCGATCTGATTCGCGGGGAACAGGTTGCGGACGATCCGTACATTCGTGAGGCCTCGGAGTGCGTCGGCCTGCAGGTCACGCGCGACACGATTCGTGGGTGGCAACAGTTCCGCCTGACGCGCAACTGTCGCCTCACGACCGCGATCCTTCGCGCGTGCGGCACGTTCGACGAGGTTCTCCGTTCGATCGACTGCAATTCGCCGTACATCGAGGAGCTGTCCCGAGCGTTCCTGCGCCGCTCGTGCGAACACGGCGACCCGCTCGTGGCGAGCGTTGCGTCGTTCGAGCGCGCACTCCTCCGCGAGGACGACGGCGAGGAGACGATTGCCTGGCCCTGCAACACGTACGAGGTCCTCGGCGCGCTCTTGCAAGGCGGCGAGGTCCGGCAGCTTGCGGCGGCGCCGCATCAGACGATCGTGTCGAAAAGGATTCCGGGTTTGTTTCGCGTCACCGCGGCGTGATCCGTCAGAACCGCCGGCTGACGCCCGCCGAATAAACGACGTTCGGCACGCCGGCACCGCGTGCGCCCCAAGTGACGCTGGCGTCGAGTTGGGTGTTGCGGCCGATGATCCAGGCGCCGCCGGCGTCGAGCTGGAGCTGACTGGTGTCGTAGCCGCCGTCGATGAAGACGTTGGCGCGCTGCGTGAGGTTGTACTGGATGGTCAGGGCGGCGAGCGCGCCGCGGTCGCGGTTCACCCCGACGTTCGGATTGAGCGACCACTTCTCGCCGAGGTTGATGTCGGCGGCGAGGCGAACGTCGCCTTCGTGATGCTCGCCCGCACGGACGATCACACCGAGCGACGGCGCGTCGGCGAAATGCACCTTGAAGCCGAGAAGCGGGTGCGTCAGCGCG
>DASYSN010000670.1:0-3283 GCA_036003305.1 Thermoanaerobaculia bacterium | reverse complement strand
TTTCTCGATCCGGAGCAGCTCGCGGAACGGCTCGCGTTCCAGAAGCGCCTCGTCGACGAAGAGACCGAGGCGAGGGCGCTCTGCGACCGGATCCTCACGGGACCGAGCGCCTGGTGGGGCAACGCCGTCCGGAACGCCGGTCCGCCGACTTCCGGTCTCGTTCGGGCGCTGATCGACCGGGCGGCGGGGCTGATGCAGCAAGCCCCGACCGACGCGCTCGTCCTCGCGAAACTCGCGGCGGAGGCCGCGGACAACATCAGCGTCTCGGCGTATCCGTACGAGCACGTCTACCGCATCCGCGGCGAGGCGCTCCGCGAAGAAGCGTGGTTCCATTCGTTCCTCGGCAACTTCGCCATGGCGGCGAAAGTGGCCGATCGCGCCGAGCGCGCGTTCAAGTCGTTTCCGCTGCCGCTGGAGGTCGACCTCGCGCGACTCGATCTCGTCCGCGCGAACATCGCGTTCGCCGCGGGGAGGTTCGGCGATGCGGCCGGTCTCGCAACGCGTGCCGGCGAGACATTCCTGTGGTACGGCGACCGCCGCCGCTGGATGAAGTCGTGCGATTACCTCGCGAGCGCCTACTGGCAGATGGGCGACTACAAGCGGGCCATGGAGACGTATCAGGAGCAACGCGATTTTCTCGATCTCCTCACGCACGAGCAGCGCGCCATGCGTTTTCACAACATTGCGATCTGCGCCCGCGAGCTCGGCGATCTCGACGGCGCCATCCTCTTCTTCACGCGCTCGCTCGCCGAGGCGGAGCCCCACGGATTCCACGCGGCGGCCGCGTCGACGCGCGCGAGCCTCGGCGTCGTCCTGCTGCTCGCCGGCAAGACCGGCGAGGCGATCGACGCGCTCCGCTGCGCCTGGCGCGACCTCGAAGGTCTCGGCCTCCAGTTCAACGCGGCCATGACGGCGCTGCGGCTCGTCGAGGCGCTCCTCATCGCGGAGAGGGCCGACGAGGTGCCGTCGATCTGCCGGAACCTCATCGACCGCTGCACGCAGGCCGGCATGAGCCACGCCGCGATGACGGCGCTGGCATTCCTGCGCGAAGCGGTGGAGCACGGTCTCGCGACGCCGCAACACGCCCGACACGTTCACGATTTACTGCGCGACGGCGACGCGCGGGAGCAGTTCGTTCCAATGAAGTCGCAGTAAACCCGGTCGCACTTTTCTTGGAGAGGGGATGCGTCGCAAGGCGCATTCGCAGGGGAATGGTCCGGAAAAAAGAACAGAGTCTCGCTGCCGATTTCGGCGCACGCCTTCGTTCCGCGCGGGAGCACAACGAATGGAACCAGAAGGAGCTCGCCGACCGCCTCGAGGTCACCGCCCCGCAGGTGTGCCGCTGGGAGTCCGGGAAGATTCTCCCGAACACGGAGACGCAGATCGACATCTGCGACCTCTTCGGCGCGCCGATGGACCTGTTCGTTCGCGGCATCGGTACCGTTCGCGGCGAGGTCCCCGTCGACGCCGAGCTGCGCGAGCTGACCGCCATCATCGAGCGGCTACCGATCCACTACCGGAACGAGGCGAGGGAAATGCAGCGATCGATCATCGCGAAGGCCCGGCAGGACGGAGTCACGCGACCTACCGCGAGCGCCGAGGCCGACGCAGCCACTCCCAAAGCAGCCCGACGATGACGATCGCGAGCCACCACGCGGCAACCGTGCTCACGACACCAATCGCATTCGGCGCGTGCGGCCCGAAGAGCGACCTCACCGCGAATCCCACCGCGAACACCGCGCGCGGCCTCACCCCGAACAACAGCATCGCGCAAACCGCCACCACCGCCCCGATCGGCGCGAGGACGAAGACGTAAATGGCGAGGTAAAGGCGGTTAGGGCGGGGCATGCGTCACGGCGTCATGCTAGCGCCATTGCGGCGGGCCGGTTCGTCGCCTCATCGGGCATCGGGCTTTCGCTGACTCGGGGTGATGAGGAACCGCGCCACCACGTGAAGGTGCGCCGAGTCGGCCGCACGGAGCATGACGCTTCGATCGACCGCGCGCTTCAGGTCCTGAATGGAGGTCACCATCGCGGTCTCCAGATGCCGAAGCGCCTCGCCGAGTGTCTTGAAGCCGGCGATCAGCACCTGCCGGGTTTCACGAAACTCGCGCATGCTCGCGAAGTGATAATCGGCTTCCGCCGCGTTTTTCAACGTCGTGAAACGGCTGAGCGCGGGCGTCACTTCGGGGATGGCGATCACCGCGGTGTCCCACGTCGGAAAATCATGCACCCGACCGCTCAACGCATTGACATAGTGATCGATGTCGAAGGCGAGCCAACCCTGACACGTGTGGCAGTCGCCGATGGACTTGGCCGCTGACTCCAACGCGTCCCAAAAAGGCGCATAACGATGCTGCTCGAACTCGCGCGCCGCAACGTCGAGGTAGTAGTCGGCGGCACGGATCGCGGCGTCCATCTGCTCCACCTGCTTCGGAATGTCTACGTAGCGGGTACGCGCTTCCGAGGTCGCGGCCGCGGCCTCCTTCTTGGCGGCGCTGGTCGCCCGGCTGTAGTACTGCAGGTAGGAAAGCAGAAGAAGAAGGGTCGCCGCCGCCAGAATGAAGAGAGACCACCAGAGCACCGGCGGGGTCTTCTGGGTGGCCGGGAACGTGGTCAAGGAAAACCACGCGAGCGCGCCGATCACCATCAACGAAAAACAACCAAGTCCGCCTGCCGTGCCGCAACCCTTCGTATGGTTGCGCCAATCCGAAAACCGCGGCGTAAAGTTGTTCGGTTTGACGGCCCACGCGATCGCCTGATGATCCATCGCCAATTCGCTCCCCTTCTCAGGGGTGACGTAAGGGCGTCTTTCCCTACCCCGGCGAAACTACTGGTCGTCGTCAGCGGCCGGTTCGTCGGCGATGGCAATTGGCGGTCCGTGGAGGCTCGCATTCCGGCGCTTGACGTAAAAACCGCTGAACGCCGCCGGTTTCCGGTTGCCAACCAGGGAAAACGAACAGAGGATGAACACGGTTTCATCGAGGCGCGGGAGCTGGCAGCGAAGGGTGAAGATCGTCCGCTCGCCGGGCTCGATCGTGAAGAGCGGCGCGTAACGAGGGTCGGTTGCGCGCATCGCTCGCTGTGCGATTGCCGTTTTCTCGTCCGGAACGAGCAGCGAACCGTCACGCTGCGCCGGAACCAGGCGCATCTCGGCCGATTCGAGTCGCAGCGGCCGGCGGCCGGTATTCGTGATGATGTATTCGGCGACGAAAACGACCATCCCGCGCTTCACCGTCGTATGAAAACAGCGCACGTCGGAGGTCCACCGTCTCCCGAAGATG
>DASYSN010000669.1:0-7208 GCA_036003305.1 Thermoanaerobaculia bacterium | reverse complement strand
CATCTTCGTCCTGAGGAAGCAGTCGAGCGCCTCGGCAGGCGTATTGACCACCGGCTCGTTCTCGTTGAACGACGTGTTCAGCACGATCGGCACTCCGGTCAGCTCGCGGAACGCCTCGATGAGGTGGTAGTAGCGCGCGTTCTGCGCTTCCGTGACCGTCTGCAGCCTTCCGGTGCCGTTCACGTGCGTGACCGCGGGAACCTGCGAGCGCTTTTCCTGCCGGATGACGTAGACCTGCAGCATGAACGGCACGTCGTAGTCTGTCTCGAACCACTCCCCGGTGCTCTCGCGCAGTATCGACGGGGCGAACGGCCGGAACGACTCGCGCCGTTTGATCTTGTGGTTCAGGATGTCCTTCATGTCGGCGCGGCGCGGATCGCAGACGATTGAGCGGTTGCCGAGCGCGCGCGGTCCCCACTCCACGCGTCCCTGAAACCAGCCGACGACGCTCCCCTTCGCGACATGGGCGGCGGTCAGGCGGCAGAGCTCGCGCTCGTCGTGCACGCGTCGCATCGTGCAGCCGGCGGCGTCCAGCTCGATCCGCCGCAGCTCCACCGAGGAGTCGATCTCCTCGTCGTCGTACTCGGGGCCCCAGTACGCGTGGTCCATGACGAACGAGCGGTCGTTCTTCAGGACCTCGTTCCATACCCAGTACGCCGCGCCGATCGCGCCGCCGGCGTCGCCCGCCGCGGCTTGGATGTAGACCTCGCGAAACGGCGACCGGTCGAACACCAGGCCGTTGGCGACGCTGTTGTAGCCGCAGCCGCCGGCGATGCAGAGTTTCTTCGCGCCGGTCTTCTTGTGCAGGTGGTTCACCAGCGCGAAGAAGGCCTCCTCGAACATCGCCTGCATCGACGCCGCGAGGTTGCGGTGGCGGTCGTCGATCGGATCCTCCGGCGCGCGCGCGGGGCCGAGCTTCTCGATGAGGTGCTTCGAGTAGACCGGCCCGATCACCGGCGAGCCCGACTTCCACATCATGTCGAGACCCTTCGAGTGATGCGTGAAGTAGTCGGTGTTCAGCGCGAAGCCGTTGTCGTGCACCCGGACGATGTCGCGCATCGCGTCGAGCATGAGCGGTCTTCCGTACGGTGCGAGACCCATGACCTTGTACTCGTCGCCGTAGTGCGGAAAGCCGAGGTACTGCGTCATGGCCGTGTAGAAGATGCCGAGCGAATGCGGGAAGCCGACCTCCCCCATCACGTCGATCCGGCGTCCATGGCCCATCCCCCACATCGAGCTGACGAAATCGCCGAAGCCGTCGACCGAGAGGATGGCCGCCTCGTCGAACGGCGCGACGAAGAACGCCGAGCCGAGGTGCGCGCGGTGGTGCTCGACATTGTGGAGTCGCGCCTTGAGCGACTCGATCTTGAACGCCTGCTTGAAGTCGTCCTCGAGGCTGCCGATCTCCGCGCGGTTGCGCAGGCGGCGTTTGATCGCTTTGAGCGACGGGCGTTTCGCGAGCACGAACTTCGCCCGCTTCCAGAGCCGCGCGTTCGGATCGCGGTTGACGGCGATGTGATCGACGTCGTCGAGGCGGACTCCCGCTTCGTCCAGACAGTAGCGGATCGAGGCCGACGGGAAGCCCGCCCAGTGCTTGATCCGGCGGAATCGCTCCTCCTCGACGGCGGCGACCAGCTTCCCGTCGACGACGATGGCGGCCGATGCGTCGGCGTGATGAGCGTTGATGCCGAGGATAATCATGACTTCGAATGCGAATCGTATTCGTGAATCGGTACTTTTACCCCGATCACTCGGCGACGAGCCAAATGCTTGCCGACCTCGCGTTTCATCTCGCCTCGCGCCGGTGGGAGGTCGGCGTGATCACGAGCCGGCTGGGGTATGAGTCGTCGGTCCTCGGTCCTCGGTCCTCGGACCAACACCGCGAAACCATCAACGGCGTCGACGTTCGGCGCATCTGGACGACGCGGTTCGGGCGGGGATCGCTGATCGGGCGCGCGTTCGACTACTGGACGTTTTACGTTTCCGCCTTCTTCGCGATGCGGCGGGAGCGGAAGTCGTTGATCGTCGCGATGACCGATCCGCCGCTGCTGTCGATCGTCGCCACGCTCGCGGCGCCGAACGTCGTCAACTGGGTCCAGGATCTTTTCCCCGAGGTCGCGCAACACCTCGGCATGCGGGTGCCGCGTTTCGTGAACCGCATGCGCGACTGGTCGCTGCGGCGCGCACGGATGAATGTGGCGCTCGGCGAGGCGATGGCGAAGAAAATTGGAACGAATGCGATCGTGCAGCACAACTGGGCGGGAGCGGACCTCGGGCCGGCTGAGAGCCGGCCCCACACACAATTCGTCGTCGGATATTCCGGCAACCTCGGACGCGCGCACGAATTCGACACCATGCTCGCGGCGGCGCGCGCGCTGCCGGACATTCGGTTCGACGTCGCGGGCGGTGGCGCGCAACTCGAGCGCGTTCGCGCGAACGCGCCGGCGAACGTCACGTTCCGCGGTTACGCGCCGCGCGAGCAGCTCGCCGAGAGCCTCGGCTCCGCCGACGTGCAGCTCGTCTCGCTGCTCCCGGCGGTCGAAGGCTTGATCGTGCCGAGCAAGTTCTACGGAATCCTCGCCGTCGGCCGGCCGGTCATCTTCATCGGCGCGGGCGACAGCGAGCTGGCGCAGCTCATCCGCGAGCACGATTGCGGATTCGCCGTCGAGCCGGGCGACAGCGCCGCGCTCATTGCGGCAATCGAAAAGCTGGCGCAAGATCGTGCCCATGCGGTCGAACTGGGGCGCCGCGGGCGTGCGTTGTACGACGCGCGCTTTGCGCCGGAGATTGCCTTCGCGAATTGGGAGCGGATCCTGACCGATGCCGCTCGCCCGTAAGAGCATCTACCTCCTGATCCTCGCCGCGGCCGCGGTAGCGTCGCTGCTCCTCTTCGCGACGATCCGTCCCCACCTGCCGGCGAGCGCTCCGCCGAACGACTTCGCCGGCGCTACGCGGTGGCTCGCGTCGCACCCCGCCGACTACCTCGCCGCCGACGCCGTGACGAATGGCGCGTTGGACACGCCGGACAAGACGCGCTTCGAAACCTGGCGCGCGTCGCACGAGCTGGCGGTGCAGCTCGCGCCGTGGCGCAGTGGGCCGCGGATGGCGTTCGTCCGGAGCGGTCTGGAGCACTGGTACGAGCTCCCCCCGCGCGATCGCCGCAACGTGCTCCGCTCCGCCGGGCCGCTGCTGCACGATCCGGAGGTCTTCCGGCGCGTGGCGCAGCCGCTGTTCGAGCTCACCGCGAACTTCGCCTACATCCGCGCCAATGCGCCGCACGACGCCTCATCGCGCGACCAGCTCTCGCGCATGGCGGCGACGAACGGCCTCTTCGCCGACTACCGTTCGCTCCGCGCCGAGGCGGCGACGGCCCGCCTGCACCGCTTCAGCCAGATCCGGAGCAGCGCGTCGCAGTCCGAGCTGATCGAGATCCTTCCCGCTCGGTTCGACGCCGACGACGAGCCGCTCCTGCGCGCGATCCTCGACGAGTTGAGCCGCCGGCCGATCGACGCGGCGCCATCGAATCCCGCGCTCGTCGATCGCGTCGTCGACTACGCGCTGCGGCATCACGTCGAGCCGCTCAGCGGCCTCGAGGCGCTCGTCGACCTTCCCGGCGCCGCGAGCGACCCCGCACGCGCCCGCGTCGCGCTCCACCTCGGCGATCCCGATCGCGCCAGCCGCATCGAGATCTCCACGCCGAACATCGACCCCGCCGCCTGGGCCGATTACTTCGACGAGCGCGCGGCGTTCTCGCGGACGCACGACGATGCCGCGCTCGCGAAGATCTACGAAGCGAAGGCGTTCCTCGGTCATCAGGCACGTGCGAAGTGGACGGGACTCTGTGCCGAGAAGACGATCTGCACGAGCGGAGCGCGGGAACTACTGGTCGCGAAGCCGCATCCGCTGGCGCTCTCGCTCGACACCGACCAGCCGGAGAGCATTTCCGCCTACGTCGAAATCCTCCTCGACCAGCAGCGTGTCAGTGAAGGCGAGATCGTCAAGACGAAGACGTTCGACCTCGGCACGGCGGCAGCCGGATCGCATCCGATCGAGGTGCGCGTCGTGAATCCGTTCACTCCGCAGGCGCGGGAGCGGCGGCTTCGAATTCGGGGGGACGTACTTTGAGCGACACAGCTCTGAGCGACGGCGCGACCGCGGTCCCCGCAATCGCCGCGAGCGTCGCCGCGTTGGCGGGGATGTAGAAGTTGAAATCGAACAGCGCGTGCACGCACGCGATCGTCACGCTCGTCAGCGCCGCGACCGTGAATGCGCGCGCGCGCCAGCTCGGCGACTCGCGGCGAAACGCCTGAACCATCCCGCAGAAAAAGGCGGCGAGGAAGAGCACGCCGAAGATGCCCAGGGTCGCGGCCGCCTCGGCGTAGTCGTCATGCGCGTGCCGATACAGCTTTTCGACGTCCGCGTCCTGTCCGATCGAGACGACGTCGGCAAACGTGCCGGCGCCGCTGCCGAACAGCGGAAACGCACGCCAGACTCGAAAGGCCGCCTCGATACCGGTGCGCCGTCCGCCGAGGGACGCGACATCGACGTTCCTCGACTCGAAGCGCGCGATCGTCCTCTGCGTCCCAAGGTAAGTGGCGAGGCCGGCGACGACTAGAACGAGCACCACGATCCCCAACAGGAGCGGCTTCACCGCCCGGCGTGACGTCACGCCGGCGAGCATCAGCGCAATTCCGGCAACGGCGGCCAACAACGCCCCGCGAGACTGCGACAGGAGAATGGCGGCGATGCAGGCGAGCGCGGCACCGGTCGCGAGCGCGAAAAGAACGAACTGCCGTTCAATGAGCGCCGCGACATGACGCCCGAACGGGAGCGGTCTTCCGTTCGCCGCGTTCCGCCACGCGATCGCGCCGAGGTAAATCGCGAACGGAAGCACGATTGCGGCGTAGTGCGCGAAGTGGTTCGGATTCACGAAGGTGCCACTGGGGCGGTTGAAGATCAGCGCATTCGTCCAGCCCCAGATCGCGTAGTGCTGCGTCGCAGCCTCGCGGATCGCGTAGAGCGCCTCGAACGCCGCCGTGAGACAGAGCGCACCGGCGAACGCGATCCGGCGCGGGTACGTGTAGATCGTGAGCGCTGCCGCCTGAAAAGTGGCGAAGAGCGCAAGGAGCCGGAACAGCTCGTAACGAGTGGCGTCGGGATCGACGCTGATCGGATGGCTCCGCCCCGCCTCGGCAGTCACGCGGCCGGCTGCGCTCCAGATCGCATGCGACTCAGGCGAGAGCACCGACGCGATCGACCCCGGCAGCGGCAGCAACTGAATCGCGACGACCATCAGAATGACGACCGCCGCGATGCTCCACGTCCGATACGCGCGCGGGAAGCGCAGGGAGCCGCCGTCGCGGATGCGCGCGAGCGCTGCCGCCGCGCAGAGAACGAACGGAGGAACGACGAGCGGCGCGAACGCCGCGTCGATGTTCGATCCGAAAGGAAGCGGAACCCAAACGAGGTACGCGAGCAGCAGCGCTGCGCACACCACCTCGACCGTTGTCATTTGCGACCGATTGTACCGTGCTAAACTCCAGCGTCTGCTTGGGTCCCCAGACGATGAAGATGCGATTGGGTGGTGTTGTCCGTTGCGCGGCTGCGCTGACGCTGTTCACGTGTGCCTTCACGCTCTCGGCACAAGAAGGTCTGCGCGACCGCGACCCGACGTTCTCCGCGTCGAAGCAGATCGCCACGGACCTCAATCAGGCTTCAGCGCATAGCGGGCCGTTCTATCTCCTCTCGCATTTCCAGATCGCCGACCTCGGATACAGCGACGAGCTGTACCTCCCTGTCGTGGCGGCGTCCAAAGGACTGACGTTTGCCGTCTCTGCGCCGCAGCGCCTTTACTTCGTCCAGTCGCGCAAGGCCGTCTATTCCGTCCAGGTCACGCCGACGTATGCGTTCATCAAGAAACCGGACGGAGGGAATCAGTTCGGGTGGTCCGCACGCGCCGACGCGCAATACCTCCTGAACCACCTCTATCTCGACGTCTACGGCGAGGCGTTCAACGACCTCCGCGCGTCGAGCGCGGAGCTCGACCGGATCGTCACGCAGCGGAACCGCGAGCTCGGAGCAAAGGGAGAGATCAAGTATTCGACGCGGACGAGTCTCCTGTTTACCGCGGCTCACCGGACCACGGCTTTCCCGCTCGACCGCTTTCAACCGGTCGAAGTCATCGCGTTTCTCCCGCTCCTCGACCGCAACGAGAATGACTATCGTGTCTCGCTGCTCCACAAGACGTTCCCGGTGACCTCGCTTCTGCTCGCGGCGGAGCGCAATGACTACACGTTCCCGAACTTCGTCGCGCACGACGCACGCCGCACCTACACCGGCGCGGGCTTCATCTGGGACCACGGCCGCGAACGGTGGCACCTCGAAGCCGGACCGACCAAGCTGACTTTCAGCGCCGTAGGCGTGAAGGACTACAGCGGCGTCACCGGCAACACCGACGCGACGTTCCGGGTCGCGGAACGGTCGCTGCTCAACTTCGCCGCCGCCCGCGACCTCGACTTCTCGGTCGTCGGCCGGAATGGCTACTACGTGTTCGACCGCGCGCAGGCGTCGTGGAACTACCTGGCGACGCGCCACCTCACGCTCCGGCTCGTCTCGCAGGTTGGCCGCGACACCTACCAGGAATCGACGAACGGCATCTTCCGCCGCGACCAGTACTCGTTCACAGGCGTCGGCTGGGACTACGCCGTCAGGCACGCCCAGGGCGGCTTCGACGTCGGCTATTTCCGCCGAACTTCAAACGTGCTCGACGGTGAGCGCCAGCATGGAATACGCGTGCTTGCCCATTTGTCGTTCACGCCGTAAAGACTCGTCAAATAACTGAAGGCGGGCGTAGCAGATGCGCCGCATTTTGCGGAATTTTTGCACCTTGCCCGATAGTCATATTACGAGTCCGCAGTACGTTGAGTAGGTCCAAAGGTCCAATAGTCCGAGGAATTGATGAAACGTCTCTCGCTCATCGTGTTTGCTGCCCTCGGCCTCGCTGCCGCGGCGGCGGCACAGGATCTCGTCAACGGCTCCAATGTGCGCATCGGGCCGCGAGATGTCGTTGACGTCAAAGTCGTTCAGGACGACAAGCTCAACGTCACCGCTACCGTCAGCGACGAGGGCGCGATCACGTTGCCGACGGTCGGCAAGATCGTGATCAGCGGGATGACCCAGCGCCAGGCCGAGCAGCGCATTCAGCAGGT
>DASYSN010000668.1:0-4907 GCA_036003305.1 Thermoanaerobaculia bacterium | reverse complement strand
ATGACGAAAGAAAGTTCTCGACGACGAGACAGAGTCATCAAAGTTGGCACGCCACATCTGACGACGACCGTCAAAAATCTGACGACAACGAGAAAAAGTTCACGATGACGAGAACGAACTTCACGATGACGAGAACCGCGTATTCAATGGCTATAGCGCGCGGATCGTCACCAACTGTCATCCTGAGCCGCGTAGACGGCGAAGGACCCGGTGCTGAAACGAGAAGCGCTTCCTGCCTACGCGTAGCTAGAACGCATGACTCGTTTCAGCACCGGATCCTTCGCTGCGCTTCGCGGCTCCGCCGCTTCGCCAGCTCAGGATGACAGATCGAGTCACTTCTTCCTCTTCGCCCATCCCTCGATGATCTTCTGCGGCGTGCGGCTGAGGGCGAGCGAATCGGGGGGGACGTCTTTGGTGATCGTGGAGCCGGCGCCGACGTAGGCGCCTTTGCCGACGCGGACGGGGGCGACGAGTTGGGTGTCGCTGCCGATGAACGCGCCGTCTTCGATGACGGTCTTGTTCTTGTTCACACCGTCGTAGTTGCAGGTGATGGTTCCCGCGCCGATGTTGACGTCCGCGCCGACCTCGGCGTCGCCGATGTACGAGAGGTGGGACGCCTTCGCGCCGCGGCCGAATACCGCCTTCTTCGTCTCGACGAAGTTGCCGACCTTCACGTGCGTGCCGAGGTGCGTGCCGGGACGGAGATGCGCGTAGGGGCCGACGGAGGCGTCGTCGTCGATCCGCGACTCTTCGGCGACGGTGCCGCTCTTGAAGTGCACGTTGTCGCCCGCCGTGACGTTGATGAGATGCACGCCGGGTTCGATGACGCAGCCGCTGCCGATCGCCGTCGTCCCCTCAATGGTGACGAACGGATAGACGACGCTGTCGTTGCCGATCGTGACGGTGGAGTCGATGACGACGGTGTTCGGGTTGCGGAACGTGACGCCGCCCGCCATCAGCTTCGCGACGACGCGGCGCTGGATTTCCCCCTCCACCGCGGCGAGGTCGGCCCGTGAGTTGACGCCGAGCGCTTCAACGGGATCGGGCGCGATCACCGCGCCGACGCGGTGGCCGCCCTTCCGGAGCACGGCGATCAGGTCGGTGAGGTAGTACTCCCCCTGCGCGTTCTTCGTCGAGAGGCCGCGCAGGTTGTCGAAGAGGTGTTCGGTGTCGAAGACGTAGATGCCGGCGTTGACCTCGCCGATCCGCTTCTCGTCCTCCGATGCGTCCTTCGCCTCGACGATGCGCGCGACGGCGCCCGCGTCGTCGCGAATGATCCGGCCGTACATCGCCGGGTCGTCGAGTTTCATCGTGAGGAGCGTGAGCGCGTTCTTCTCCGCTTCGTGTTGGTCGAGGAGCTGCCGGAGCGTCTCGGGACGCGTGAGCGGGACGTCTCCGGAGAGGATGAGGACGCGCCGCGCCTTCACGTCGTCCGCGGCCATCAGGACGGCGTGACCGGTCCCGAGCTGCGGCTCCTGGACGCAGAACCGCGCCCGATCGCCGATCGCGCTCTGCACCGCTTCGCGCTGGTGTCCGATGACGACGACCGGCGACGTCGCGCCGACGTCCGCCGCGAGGTCGAGGACGTATTCGATGATCGGCCGCCCCGCCGCGCGGTGCAGCACTTTCACCGTCGCCGACTTCATGCGCGTTCCCATCCCCGCGGCGAGGATGATCACGTCGAGATCACTCATTCCGTTCTCATTCCGTTCTCCGCATGCGCTCGAGCGTCCGTCCATAGCGATCGTAAAGGCGGAAGATCGTCTCGGCGAGCGCGCCGGCATCGTGCCGCACGTAGTTGCCTTCTGCAATGATGTCGCCGAAGAACGGCGTGACGCCGAGCTCGCGGATCGCGCCGAGGTCGAACGGCACCGGCTCCTGATGCTGTTTCGCGTACGCCTCCAGGATCGTCTCCGACGGCCGGCGTCCGTTGATGACCATGACGTCGACGACGAGTCCCGCGTGCTCGACGATCGCGCTGAGGTGGTCCTCCGCCGCGTAGCCGTCTGTCTCGCCGGGCTGCGTCATGACGTTGCAGACGTACACGCGAAGCGCGCGCGCGTGGCGCAGCGCCTCCGCGAGCGGTTTGAGCACGAGGTTCGGCAGCACCGAGGTGTAGAGAGAGCCGGGGCCGATGAGGATGAGATCGGCCGCCCGGAGCGCCTCGATCGCGGCGTCGAGCGGCTCCGCGTCGGGAGGGTCGATCGCGAGGTTGACGATGCGCGCGTGGCGCGGCTCGGTGACGACCTTCTCGCCGAGGTGCGAGCCGCTGATCGCGACTTCGCCGACGAGCTGCGTGCCGTCCGCGAGCGTGGCGCGGAGCCGGACGTCCTGCAGCGTCGACGGGAAGATCTCGCCGCGGATGTTGAGGACCTCGGAGGCGGCCAGCACGGCGTCCTCGAACGAGCCGGTGATGTCGCTGAGCGCTTTGAGCAGGAGGTTGCCGAGGGAGTGCCCCTTGAACGCCGAGTCGTCCTCGAACCGGTAGTTGAAGACTTTCGAGAGGAGGTCTTCCTCCTCGGCCAGCGCGGTGATGCAGTTGCGGATGTCGCCCGGCGGGAGGATGCCGAACTCCCGCCGCAACACGCCCGAGGAGCCGCCTTCATCCGTCACCGTGACGATCGCCGAGAGGCGGCGGATCGACCATGTGCCGACGCTGCCGACGTACTTCTTGAGGCCGCGAAGCAGCGTCGAGAGCCCGGTGCCGCCGCCGATCACGACGATGTCGAGGCCGTGCTTCACGGCGCGCAGTCTATTTCTTTTTGAGCTCGGTCAGGACGAGCTTGGCGACCGCTTTGAGCGTGTCGAAGACGCCGGTGCCGTTCATCGCGACCGCCTCGAACGTCGGCTCGCCCTTGAAGTTGAGCTGCCGGTACATTTCGCCCGGGTCGACCGCGGTCGGGAGATCGCGCTTGTTGAACTGCATGACGTACGGGACCGTCTTCAGGTCATAGCCCTGCTCTTTGAGGTTCTTGTCGAGGTTCGCGAGCGACTCGACGTTCGCCTCCATGCGCATCTCCTGCGAGTCGGCGACGAAGACGACGCCGTCGACGCCCTTCAGGATCAGTTTGCGCGAGGCGTCGTAGAACACCTGGCCGGGTACGGTGTAGAGGTGGAAGCGGGTCTTGAAGCCGCGGACGGTGCCGAGGTCGAGCGGGAGGAAGTCGAAGAAGAGGGTGCGGTCCGTCTCGGTGGCGAGGGAGATCAGCTTTCCCTTCGCCTGGGGGTTCGTCTTGTCGTAGATCCACTGCAGATTGGTCGTCTTCCCGCACAGACCCGGGCCGTAGTAGACGATTTTGCAGTTGATCTCCCGCGCGGCGTAGTTGATGAACGTCATCGCTATTCGCTGAACAGGCTGTCGATGTCCTCGTCGGTGATCTCAGCGAACGGCGAGTCGAAGCGGTTCGCGAGATTGCCGCGGTCCGCCTCGGATTTCCTGAGAAGTTCCTCGAACGTTCGCTCGAGCTCCTGCGACGCTTTCTTCACGCGCAGCCGCACCAGGCCGAGGGACGACCGCTCGTCGAAGATCACGACCAGGATGACGCGCTGGGCGACCAGGGAGATGTGGATGTTGTCCCGCTCCCCCTCGTGGAAGAGGATCGAGAACTCTTTTTCGCCGATGAGTTTGGCGAGGCCGTCCGTCGCGGCAACGTTGCCGGCGGTCAGCGAGGCGAGCGACGTCGCGTCGACGCCGCGCATGTCGCCTTCGACCGCGATCTGCTGGCCGTTTTTGTCGACGAGGAAGACGATTTTCGCGTTGGAGTCGACCTGCAGACGCCGGAGCGTGTCCTTGATCTGCTGGTACTCGTCCTCGTACATGACGAGATCAGGAGAGGCCATTTATCTTTCCCAGTTTTCCCGTGGACGGGAAGGCAATGTATAGCACATGTTTCATGGTGTCTTGACGTTAGATGTCTCTTCGCCCTTCGAGCGCCTTCGCCATCGTGACCTGGTCGGCGTACTCCAGATCGCCTCCGACCGGCAGTCCGAACGCGAGCCGCGTGGTCCGGAGGTCGAACGGACGGAGCTGCTGCGCGATGTAAAGCGCGGTCGCCTCCCCCTCGACGTTGGGGTTCGTGGCGATGATCACCTCGCGGACGCCGCCGCCTTGCACGCGACGGATCAGGCCCGCGACGTCGATGTCGTCCGGGCCGACGCCGCGCAGCGGCGACAGCGCGCCGAGGAGGACGTGGAACATCCCTTTGAAGTCGCGCGTCTGCTCGATCGTGGCGATGTTGTAGGCCTCTTCGACGACGCAAATGACCGTGGGGTCGCGGCGTGGATCGTCGCAGATCGCGCAGGGCTCGACGTCCGTCATGTTGTTGCAGACGGAGCAGCGGAAGATCTTCTGCTTGACCTCGATGATCGCGCCCGCCAGCGCCTCCGCCTCGGCCGGCGTCCGTTTGAGGATGTGGTACGCGATGCGCGACGCCGACTTCCCCCCGACGCCGGGGAGCTTGGTGAGCTCGTTGATCAGGTTCGCGAGCGGGGGAGCGGTCAACTCAGAACATTCCCGGGATCTTCATCCCGCCGGTCATGGCACCGATCGACGACTGCATCTCTTCGTCGACCTTGCGCGCCGCTTCGTTGACGGCGGCGACGACGAGGTCCTGCAGCATCTCGACGTCGTTCGGATCGACCGCTTCCTTGTCGATCGCGACGGCGAGGAGCTCCTTCGAGCCGTTCATGGTCGCCTTGACCATCCCGCCGCCGGCGCTCCCCTCGACGCGCAATTCGGCCATCCGCTGCGCCATCTGCGACTGCATCTGCTGGACCTGCTTCATGAGCTGTTTCGGGTTCACTTTGTTCTCCTGCCTTCCACGATGTCGGCGCCGAGGTGCTTCTGGAACGCGCGAACGACGGGATCGTCGCGCAGCGCGGACGGCTTGTCCTCCGCGCGGCGGCTT
>DASYSN010000667.1:0-23396 GCA_036003305.1 Thermoanaerobaculia bacterium | reverse complement strand
CCGGCGGCCGAGCGCTTCCCGAAGAGCGGCGCCATCGCCGCGGAACAGTTCTCCGCCGCGAAGAACGCATTGGCCCGTGTACTCGTACGGCAGCAGCGCGACGATTTGCGCGGCGTTCTCGAGCGCTGCGTGCCATCGGCGTGACAGTTCAGCTGCGTCGGGAGGCGGACCATCGAAGGCAAGCGCTGCGATCTCACCCGCCGAGTAGCGCGCCGAACGTCGCGCTTCCTGAAGAATGGCAGCCGGCGAGAGTCCCGGGTCCTTTCCCGTCGCCGCCCACGCCAAGTATCCAAGCGGCTGTACCGCCGAGTCGCATTGCAGTACATCGATCCAATCGCGTGCCTCGACGCGTCCGACGAGCGCGAGCACCTTGTTCGTTGCGAGATCGAACGGGTGCAGCGTGAGGCCGAGATCCGGATGTTCGACGAGAGGGAAATAGCGGAACGCGCTGTCTTGCGTCCACTGCAGGATGACCGACTCCGCCTTCCGTCGGACGATCGCTTCGACGAAGGCCGGCCGTTCGCGAACGGTCTCGATTTCGTAGCCGTCGTCGAGCAATGCGGCACGATCGGCATTCCATGTCGCGGCCAGGGCTGCAGCCGTATCGTGAAAGAGGTCGAGGTCCTGCGATATCCGTGGTGCGGCGAGGAGCGTGTTCAGTGCGGCGCCGCCCGCTACATAGCTCTCGCCCGACGCAATCCGCTGCCTCGCTATGAGGCGGCAGACGTCTCGCTGGATATTCGTGAGAGCCATTCCTCGATCCTTCCCGCGCGCTGAAACGCTTCCTTGTCGCCACGGTCGCGAATCCACTGCAGCGTTCGCAATATCTCCTCGGAGGTCGATGGATAGTAGTCCGCGCGGACGAACCAGAGACATCGTTCCCGGTAATCGTCGACGAGGGAACGGACCGCCGCATCGATTGCCGGGTCGGATGTCATCGCGCCTTGAAGGTAGCACGAGTCGGTGGCGCTTACCCGTGGCGGCCGGTGCGGTAGATCATGAGTGGTGGCCGCGCCGGAGAGGGGGTCATTCGATTTGAGGTGGCGCCGTCTCCGCGGCCTGGCGGACCTCCGCCCACGTCACCACCACATCCCAACAAACCTCTCCGGTCTCCGCGTTGATGGCGAGGTCGGCCCACTGATCGTCGGGTTGCCGGACCTGGAGAACGACGTGCCCTTCGATGAAGGAGAAGTTGCGAATGCCGCCGGCGCCGAGGCGGCCGGTGTGCCAGCGGCGGCCCTCGGCGCCGAAGGCTTCGAGCGTGATTCCGGCGTGGTCGAGGAAGGCGAGGCCCTCTGCGTCCTGGCGGATGTATCCAGTGATCTCGTCGCCGAGCTCGCACACGAGCGTGTGGGTCTCGACGTCGATGAGATAACCGGCGCCACCGGCGACGACCAGGAGCGTCTGCTGGTCGGGCATCAGGTCGACGGCGATCGCGTTGGTGCGGCCACGGCGGAAGCGGCCGAGCCACCGGTATTCGTCCAGTCCGATGCGGAGCAAGAGCGGCTCGGCGCCGAGCTTGTCCTCTGCGGGGAACGACAGCACCGCCTCGCCGGGGGCCGGTTCGCGAACGCTCTCGGCGGCCATGACCCGGAACCGTTCGAAGAGCTCGCGTTGGACTCCCGGGGTCGGCGCATTCATCGCGGACAGCGCGCGCAGTTCTCGCCATTCCTCCTTCCGTTGGCGGCGCGAGGCGTTCACCTGTCGGACGTACGTCGCTGCGTCGCTCTGCGGTCCGAACTGCCGGGCAGCGCGCCGGAGCTCATCGAGTTGCGCCGCGGCTTCCTCGTCCGCCACGGCCACCAACTCGTCGATGAGGAGGCTGATCTCGCCAACGAGCGGCCAGATCCGGGCCATCAGTTTCTCGAGCTGCTCGTCGCGCTGGATCGCCCGTTCGCACATCGCCGCCAGGCCTTCTGCTGAGAAGAGATTTCTGAACCTCGGGCGCAGCCTTCCTTTTCGTAGCCGCGAGGCCAGGCGCCGGTACCTCCAGCGTTGCTTCAGGGGGAGATAGGGGAGCGGCGACTGCGGCACGTCCTGCAGCCGTTGGACAAGCTCGTTGGCTTCCGTCATGAGCCGGTTGAGGCGTTCCAAGCGTTCGTTCGTCATCGACCGATTCAGGGACCCGGGCGCGCCTGCGGGCAACGCCCGGGTCCACTGCCTCCTTACTTTACGCTTTCGTCACTTCGTTGGCGTTGCGGTGCTCGGTGCCGGCGTCGGAGACGGCGGCTGCGGGTCCTGCGGCTGCGCTTTCTTGCGGCGGGCGAGAACCTTCAGCCGTTTGATCTCCTCGACCTGCGGGACCAGTTTCGCGTTCTGCGGACTGCGCGCGAGCTGGGTGCCGATCGAGTACGCCTGCGAGGCGATGAACGCGAGTCGCTGCTGCCGGATCAGATTCGCTCCCTCGATGCCCTTCAGGAAGAGCCGGAGCTCGTCGGCCGCGAGGGCCCAGCGCGACGCGTCGGTCTGCAGTTGCACGACCTCGTCGATGGGCTGCCCGACTGCTTCGGCAATCGTCCCTGAAGAGCCGATGACGCTGATCGAAGCCTGGACGATATGCGGCGGCTGACGGCGAGTCAGCTGGCGCAACTGCGCGCGCTCCCCTGCCGTTAACGGTGTGACGTCGCCGACCTGCGACTGCAGGCTTCGGAGCTGTTCGATGAGCGCCTCCGGCGCGAGCTTCGGGGTATCGGTGCTGGTGGTGGTGGTCGTGGTGTTTCCGCTGCTGTCTGACATACTGCCTCCTCGAGATGTTGTCCGGAGGGACACCGCGGCTCGTCGACGGAGTACGAGGCGGCCAACCGGCCGGAAGAATCGGCGTACACGCCGAGCTTCCTGGTTCACGTTTTCCCGAGGTGCGCGCACCCCGGGCGCCCGCGGCAGGAGGAGGCAGCGCTCTACTCCCGCATTCGGTGGGTTTTGGTCGTGCTTTTCAACACTGGCCCACCGCCGTTTGCCGCCAAAGTCCTCGTTGATCAGACTCGGACTTTGTAACGCGTAAAGTTACCAGCCTTTTTGGCGGTGTCAACAACAATCTTCGGGTCCGCGCCCGCGCCGGTCCCTGCGTCCAGTGGACGTCGGCCGGCGTCCACTGCGACACCGGGCTGCGTCCAGTGGACACCGGACCGCGTCCAGTGAGACACCCCTTGCGTCCACCGCGACACCCAGCCGCGTCCACCGCGACACCCAGCCGCGTCCACTGCGACACCGCACCGCGTCCAGTGCGACACCGGGGTGCGTCCAGCGGACATCGAGTCGCGGCCACTGCGACACCGAACGGCGTCCAGTGGACGCCCGAGTGGCGGCCACCGCGACACCGGGACGCGTACAGTGCGACTGCCCACCGCGTCCACCGCGGCATCGAGCGCCAGCGCGCGTGGCGACTACTGTGCCGACGTCAGACTCGGTCCACGGCGACGATGCGGGGGGGACCTGCTCGACGCCGCTGCGGATGCGTTTCGCGATGACGGACATGAGACTTTGTCAGAGCTTCCCCAGTGAAAGAACGGGCGCAGGAAGATCGCGACGTTCCGGCGCGGAGCTTTGTCGCAACGTGGATCGCGCCTGGAGGCAAGACCGGGAGGTCGCGGGTGTAGGCGCGACCGTCCGTGAAGTTACGTAGAGAGCCTGAGCTCGCTATCGAATAGCGTGCGCGAGTAGTATGGCTTCCCATCGATACTTACATGCAGCGTTGAGGAAAGTCATGAAACTAATGTACTCGGGCTTGCTGGTCGTGCTGTCTGCTGTCGCGGCTCTCGCGCAGCCTGTTCCACCCGCTCAGTCGGAGCGGTTGCAGCCGCCAAAGCCTACGCACGTCGCCGAAGTCCTGACTCTCGTTCCCCAGGATATGCAGCGGCTATTCGAGAGAGCCACCATCGTTGCGCGGGTTCGGATCACCGGGAGCGCGACAGTCGTCTTTGATCGCCCCGGTAACCTCGGGCCGACCGTCCGAACGAAGCACACGGCAGCGGTGGTCGCACTGTATAAAGGCGAGGGCCACCCCAAAACGATCGAGTTCTACCAGACGGCGGGCTCAGCCGAGACCGAGCACTACAACATCCAAATTGCAGATCAGAGCGTCCTTGTTGCCGGACGCGAATACGTGGTTTTTCTCACGCCGTACACGTACTTCAAGTCGTACAGCCTCGTAGGTGAAGACAACGGTGCTTTTGAAGTCACTGACTCGAGAATACGGGCCGTGGGGACAGCTGAAGTGTCTCGCGCGCACGACAACATGGCCTTCGATCGTTTCTTGGCCGAGCTCCGAGCTATCGACCGGAGAGTCGCCAAATGAGCGCGCGAACCGGAGCGCCGTTGCTGATCGCCGCCCTTCTCGCGCTAATCGCCGAGACGACGTTTGCGGCATGTCCGGCGGGATGTGCGCCATCACGTCGGGCTATCCGACTTGGATTACAGTGAGTTTCGACTCTAGCGCAAATTTCTCGGGTTCGTCCCTTTCCATTATCGAGAGCGGCATCGATTACTGGAACAATTCGTTGAGTGCGGCCAACCTCGACGGCGGCATCATGGAGGCCGGCAACGGCGGCAGCGCGCCTGTAAACGTTACGATCACCGTGGACCCGACACTGACGGACCAGGATGGCGCTCTTTTTGAGCACGATAATAACGACCCGAACAATCCCAACGGGAAGCTCAGCTTCAACCCGGACTATTTCGACGATCCGACAGCCCTGCAAACGTTTGCTGACCATGAGATGGGTCACGTCCTCGGCTTCGACGACAACTACACGTCGACCTGCGCCGAACAGACGGCGATGTATGGAACGATCGATCCGGATAACGGACCTTGGGTCGGGACCGACATCACGGAATGCGACCAGGCAGCTGAGATCTCTGATTTCTCGTCCTCTTCCACAAACGGCGGTGACGGGACGGGGCCGGACGGTTACTGTCCTTATGGACCTGGCGGTTGCACGTCGCCCATCGTGATCAACCTCGATCGCGGTCCCTTCCGGCTAAGTGGTGTGGCCGTCGATCCGGTGTGGTTCGACATCAATGCGGACGGCCGCCTCGACATGATGGGTTGGACAGCGCGCGATTCGAACGAAGGCTTCCTTGCCTTGGATCGAAACGGCAACGGGATCATCGACAATGGAACCGAACTCTTCGGAAACTACGCCCCTTTGAAAAACGGCCAGCGCGCGCCCAACGGGTTCGTCGCGCTTGCTGAGTATGACGACAACCGTGACGGCGTCATCGACGCGAAAGACCAGGCATGGCAGCGACTTTGGATCTGGATTGACGTCAACCATGACGGCACTTCCCAAGCAGAGGAGCTGCACACGCTCGACGATGTAGGAATCGCATCGCTGGGTCTCGACGCGCATTGGACAGGCCGCCGCGATCAGAGCGGCAATACCTTTAGGTATCGGGCCCTCTGTATCCAAGGACAAACGGCGAAGCCCTATTACGACATTTACTTCGTGACACGATGAACCTCGGAGCCCGCTTACGGGCGCGCGAAAATCTCGACGGCCCCGCCGCCGCCTATTACGCCGAGTTGAACCGAGCGTTCAGGCAAGGGGCGGGGAGGTCGCGGGGGAGATGAGCGGCTTCTGTGCGGCGCCGGCAATCCTGCCCGCGCCGTTCGCCTCACTCGTATTCGAATGGGACCGAGCTCCATAGCCCGTCGGGATTGACGACCTTCATCGTGACGACTCCCGAGGCGTGCTCGGGGACCTGTGCGCGCAGGGTCTTTGAGTCGTCGAACTTCCTCTTGGCGTCCGTGCCGTCGAATTGGACCTTCACCCCGAATACGAAGTTGTCGCCGATGATCGTCACGATCGTTCCTGCTGCGGCCTTGGCGGGGGTGACGCTGGTGATGACGGGTTCGAGCTGATATTCATAGACGTCGTCGAGGGCGGCTCTCCCGCCCCGCGTCACGACGGTCACCGTGACGGTCCCCGGCGCATGCGCGGGTGTCGTGGCGGTCAGTGTCGTTTCGTCGGTCACCGTCACGTCGGTTGCCTTCACGTCGTCGAAGTAGACGACGACGCCGCCCTCCTCGAAATTCGTTCCGGTGATCGTCACCGAATAGCCGCCGGCGTGTCCGCCGAGCTTGCCCGTGATGTCCGTGAACGTCGGCAGCTCGTAATACTCGAACGCATCGGCTTTCTCGACGATCCCGCCGCCGGTGACGACCTTTACAGTGACTTTCCCGGCCGCGTGGGCGGGGGTCTTGGCGGTCAGCTTCGTGGGGTCGACGACGGTCACTTCCGTTGCCCGAACGTCGCCGAAGTAGACGCGGATCAAGCCGTCCACGAAGTTCGTTCCGGTGATCGTGACCGTCTTGCCGCCGTCGGTGCCACCGTAGGAACGGTCGACCGCGGTGAACGTCGGCGGATCGTAATAGTCGAACGCGCCGGCGGTCTCGATCTTCCCTCCGGGCGTGGTGATGCTCACGGCGACTTGGCCGGCGGCATGCGCCGGCGTTTTGGCCGTCAGGGTCGTGTCGTTGCTGACGGTCACGTCGGTCGCCTCCTGGTCGTGGAAGAAGACTGTCGTCTTGCCGACCACGAAGTTCGTTCCGGTGATGGTGACCTCTCTTGCGCCGCCGACGTCGTCGAATCGTGGTTTCACCGAGACGAACGTCGGGGCGTCGTGGTAACGGAAGACGTCCGGCAGCGAGTGGGCGTATTCCAGTTCGTTGTCGTAATTGAAGAGGACCGCTCGGACCAGTCCGGCGGCGTCGCCGGCCGGTGTCGTGGCGGTCATTTTCGTGGAATCGATGAAGGTCGGTGCGGTAGCCCATTTGTCTCCGGACGCGAGACGGCACCGGCTGTCGAAATGGGTGCCGGTAAGCGTGACGACCGTCCCGCCCGCGGTCGGTCCCTCTAACGGCTCGATCTTAGTGATCGTCGGTTTGAGGACGTCGCAGACGAGGGGGATGTGGACGTGACCGGCGGTGGCGGCATTGTCGGCGTCCTTCACCGTTGTGATGGCGACGCCCGGGGCCGGAACGATATCCCCCCACCAGTCCAGCCACTGCCGCAGCCGCTGCTGATTGCCGAGAGCCTCCAGCGTGTCGGAAATGCCGCCGGGAGCGAGATAGGGGTCACAGATCCAGCCACGCCGGCCGGCTCCTCCTCCGGGAGGCACGGCAGCAAAGCCGTCCCAGCACTTGACGCGGGTGTTGATTTTGCGGCTGCCGCTGTTCTTACGCGCGAGGGCGTCGACGATCTGCGCCGGCGGCTCGCCGCCGGTCACGAAGGCATGGTCGATGTTCAGATAACCGCTCCTCACCACGCAACGCAGGAGCGTCTTGGCGTACGGTTTTTCCGTGAGGAGCTGCCCGATCACCAGATAGGTGATGTTGGTGTGCTCCTGACAGTTCGCCATTCCTATCTGCGCGTAGAGATGCTGGCGCTCGACCCATGTGAGCTCGGACGCGACGGCCTCGCGCCCAACGCCGATCGGCGTGGCCCTGTATGTCTTGTAGAGCGCCGCCAGCGCTATGTGGACGGTGTTCGCGTACGCGCTGCTGTTGGTGGCGTCGCCCCACGGGTTGGCGGTGATGAGGAAACGGTCGATCTCGTCGCGGATGACCTTGAGCGTGTTCTGCTGGCGCTCGTCGTCGGTAAGGAGGTTGTCGTCTTTCACTTCCTGGCACTTGGTCCAGCCGAGGTCGTACGCGCTCTTCAGCAGTTTCTTGCCCCGTGAGAGCGGTACGTAGCGCAGGATGAAGTCCTTCACGTTGTTCCGGCACTCCGCGTTGGCGACGAGGTCGTCGTAATACGCGCTCCAGTCGGCGGCGATCATCACGTGCATCGCGGCCAGCGGGTCGTTGAAGTCGGCTGCCTTGGTTGTGAGGTCAACCTTGAAGACGTCGTTGATGACCTTCTCCACCTTCACTAAGGTCGCCAGGAACGTCACGGTGTTGGTCTTTTCCTTGAACGTGACCGTCCAGTCTTTGTCCGTCGGGTTTACTTTCTTCTCCACACTCGCGAACGTGCTGGTGATCGCGTTCTGATCCGGCGGGTCGGCGAAATTGAGAAGGTTGTCCTCGGCATACGTCATGTGTTTCAGCACCTGCCTGTAGAAGGCGAGGTGTTTGGCTTTGAATGAGATGACGATGCTGCGGTTGTCCTCGCTCGCCTCGTTGTAGGGCTTCAGCGCCACGCTCAGACGTTCCACGGTCGCGAACGCATACCGCTTCGTGCCGGCGTCGTACGCGTCGTTGGCGCCGGTCAACGTGGCCACGACGTCGTCGCCGACCTTGAACTTGAGCTCGTGCGCCTCGAGCCGGTCATTTGCGAGGGGAAAGTGGTGCACGGTGTCGAGCTTCGCTCCGGCCGCCGCGTCAGGCCCGGTCAGTGTCAGTCCGACTCGGAGGGTTCCCACTTGTCCTCGCCTTGGTCGTCGTCATGGTTCTGTCCGGGCCAGGCCGGAGGATGCTCCAGCAGGTCGTCGAAGTAGTCGAGCCCTTCCGGTTTCTTCCGGATGTTGACGTCCACCTCGATCGAGCCGGCGTCCTCGTCGTCACCGATCGCCGGCTTGTCTTCGGACGCCAGCCAGACCTTCGGCTCGATCCAGTTCGGGGTGAAGTGGGCGAAGGCGAAGAGGTCGGGATCGTACACGCGGCCGACGCCGCGCTTCTGGATCGCGCCGGCGTTTTTCTGATCGACGAACAGCACCTCCACGCGGCGGCGCGCGCGGCTGCGCCAGGTCACGTGTTTGTCGAGATCGACCGACGCGCCGTAGCCGGCGCTCGGCGCGCCGCTGTTCGCGTACTGGAGCTTCGCGCGGAGCTCTCCGAGGGCATCCGGCGTGGTCACGCCGAGGATCGCGGCCAGCGCGAATTGATAGCAGTCGTAGACGGCGCCGAAGTCGGCGTCGGTGAAGTCGTCCGAGTCCACCGGAAGCGGCTTCGCGAAAAACGGCGCCGCCTTCTCCTGCTTCGCCGCGGCGTTGTACGAGGTGCGCAGAAGCGACGCGGCCAGCTTCGCGTCCGTGCCGGCGGCGGGCGGCCACGGCCAGCCGAACGTCGACGCCAGAAAGTAGCCGACGGTCCCGATGTCGAGGGGCGAGTGATACTGCTTGGTCGTCTCGATGAACGTGTCGCGGTCGCCGGCGACGATGGAGAGGAAGTTCTTCGCCCGCGCCTCGCTCAACGCGTCCGCGTCGTCCTCGTTCGCATCGGCGTGGCCGGCGACGACCAGACGCAGCGACGAGTTGGCTCCCGCGGCCGCGAGCACGACCGCCGCGAGCACGAGCGTGGAGCGGCTGAGACTCGGGCTGTAGTCCTCCTCCCGTTCTCCCACGTCTTTCTGCAGGGCCTCGTAATACTCGGGCGACGACTTTTTCAGCGCCGCATCCCACTCTTCGTCCAGATAGGACCACGGCTCGAGCTCCGTCTCGGTCAACGGTGGCATCATCGGCAGCGTGAGCGCGGAGCCTTCGTGGTACGCGAGGTCGTCGATCTCCAGCCGCGCCGCCGGGGGCCGGCGGATGAAAGTGTTGTAGGCCTGGCTGGGCAGCGTGTCGCGGACCGCATGCACGTCGCTCCTGGAAAAGGGGTCGTGAATGGGCGGTTCGAAGAGCATTTCGCTCATGATCCGAATGCCTCCTTCAGTTTCGCGCGCGTGCCTTCGTCGGCCGCGCCGCTCACGGTGAGGCCGTACCGCGCCTGGAACGCGCGGATGGCGGCCTCGGTGGCGGCGGGGTCGTCTCGACCGGGCTCGCCCTGGTAGAAGCCGAGGTTGGCCAGGCGGGACTGCACCCCGCGCGAGGTCTCCAGCGGATCGACTTCGCCGAGGCGGATGGCGTAGCGCTCGTCGCCGCCGGCGGCGTGCACGATGAGCGTGGCCGAGCGCGCGGCGGGGGAGATGTATTGAGCGATCACGCCGTCGGCGTCGGTCGTTCCGGTGAGCGTCTTCCCGTCGACCTCGAGGGAGTAGTCGAGACTCGCGCGCGGCTCGTCCGCTTCGACCAGACGCAGTTTGAACTGCGCGGGAACGCCGAGGCGTCGGAAGCGATACGCCGCGCCGGTCTGCACCGTGACGTTCTTGACGCGCTTGTCGGGAATGTGGACGGCGTCGCCCGCCCGCAGCACGGAGGGGTCGCCGCGGGTCTTCTTCAGCGCGGCGTTGTTCGAGTCATCCCAGAGCGTCTGCACGAAGAAGCCATGCTCGAACGCGATGCTGGAGAGGCAGTCGCCCGGCTGCACCTCATGCACCTTGGGCATCGGAAGAGGATAGCACCCTGCCTATTCGCGCTGGAGCGCCACATAAGGAGTCGGATCCGCAATGCCCGCCTCGTCGAAACCCCTCCTTCGCAGAATGCATGAGTCGCAATGTCCGCACGCGCGGCCCCGCGCGTCGGGGTCGTAGCAGGAGTGGGTGAGGGAGTAGTCGACGCCCAGGGTGGTACCGCGGCGGATGATGTCGGCTTTGGAGAGCGTGATCAGCGGGGCGACGATGCGGGGCGTGCCGTGCTCGACGCCGCTGCGGGTGCCTTTGACGATCACCTGCTGGAAGGCGTCGAGGAACTCGGGACGGCAGTCGGGGTAGCCGGAGTAGTCGACGGCGTTCACTCCGAGCCAGATTTCCTCCGCCTCCTTTGCCTCGGCGTATCCGAGGGCAAGGGAGAGGAAGATCGTGTTGCGGGCGGGCACATAGGTGATCGGGATGCCGGCGGCGCCGACCGCGTCTTTCGGGACGCTGATGTCGCTCGTCAGCGCGCTCGCGCCGAACACGCGTAGGTCGAGCGGATAGATGACGTGCTCCGACACGCCGATCGCCGCGGCGACGCGCTTCGCCGCCGCGAGCTCGATCTCGTGGCGTTGGCCGTAGACGATCGACATAGCGAGACACTCGCGGCCTTCGTGTTTCGCGATGGCGAGAACGGTTGCGGAGTCGAGTCCGCCGCTGAGGAGGACGACGGCTTTCACGGCGCCGAATACTACCGTCCAACGGTATCCGGCATCCGGCGCTGTGTAGGGACGGTCTCTAGACGCCCGGCGGACAGGTGATGGTCACCCACGTTCCGTTGACGAGCTGCTGGCATTCGTGCGTTCCCGCTCCGGTATCGCAGTTCATCCTGTCTTTCGTGCGGAAGTCGCTGGTGCTGCCGGTGCTGGTGATGGCGTTGTTGCAGTAGTCGTAGTCTTGTTCGCCGACCCACGTGGTGAACGTACCGTCCGAGTAGTATTCGTACGTGAGCTCGAACAAGAGGGCGAAAGCCTGAGACGCGACGAGCAGGAGAGCGGCGGTGAAGATAACGACCACGTACTTCTTCATGAGAACCTCCTCTGGTTGGGACGTCATGACGGCAGGAATGTAGGGTGGCGAGAATATAAGGCCGTCACTCCTTCATTGCAACCACAGCCGCGGCGGGGGATGAGGTCGATCAGGGCGTGGGGTTCGGATGCCGTACCATGCGCGAAACATGACTGACCTGAACGTCTACGAAGTACTGAACCGCAAGCGCCGCGGCGCACCGCTCGACGCGCGCGAGATCGAGATCTTCATCGATCGCTTCACGAACGGCGACATCCCCGAGTACCAGATGTCGGCGCTGCTGATGGCGATCGCGATCAACGGCATGACGTCGGCCGAGATGGCGACGCTGACGCAGGCGATGCTCCGGTCGGGCGAGCAGTGGCACCTCCGCGACCGCTACGACTTCATCGCCGACAAGCACTCGACCGGCGGCGTCGGCGACAAGGTGTCGCTGGTTCTCTCGCCTTGGGTCGCCGCATGCGGCATCAAGATCGGGATGCTCTCCGGCCGCGGCCTCGGGCACACCGGCGGGACGCTCGACAAGCTCGAGGCGATCCCGCGTTTCAATGCGCGCCTCTCGCGCGACGAGTTCGAGCGCTGCGTCCAAGACGCCGGCTGCGTGATCTCGACGTCGACCGAGGGGATCGCGCCGGCCGACAAGAAGATGTACGCGCTGAGGGACGTCACCGGAACGGTCGAGTCGCTCCCGCTCATCACGGCTTCGATCATGTCGAAGAAGCTCGCGATGGGAGCGTCGGGGCTCATCCTCGACGTGAAGACCGGCAGCGGCGCGTTCATGCGGAAGTACCAGGACTCGAAGGCGCTGGCGCAGAGCCTCATCGCGGCAGCCGAGGGGTCGGGAACGCGCGTCGAGGCGCTGATCACGGATATGGATCAGCCGCTCGGGGTCGCGGCGGGGAACGCGAACGAGATCATCGAGACGTTCGAGGTGTTGAAGGGCCACGGGCCCGCGGACGTCGAAGAGGTGACGCGGGCGCAGGCGATCCGCGTGCTCGTGATGTCCGGCAAGTTCGACGACGCATCGGCGCGGCAGGCGCTCGACGAGGCGCTCCGTTCGGGGGCGGCGCTCGATCAGGCGCGCAAGTGGGTCGCAGCGCAAGGCGGCGATCCGAAAGTGGTCGACGACTACGCATTCCTCGCCGAGCCTCGCGAAATCATCGATGTCAAGGCGCCACAGAGCGGTTTCGTGACGGCGATCGACACCTATCAGGCCGGCATGTTCACGGTCGACCTCGGCGCCGGCCGCAAGAAGGCGGACGATGTCATCGACTACGCCGCCGGCGTGATGTTCGACCGCAAGCCGGGCGACGAGGTGAAGGCGGGCGACACGATCGCGCGCATCCAGCTCGGCGAGGCACATCGCGACGCGGACGATCTGCGCGCGCGGTTCCTCTCGTTCGTGCAGTTCGGCGACGCGCCGCCGGAGAAGCGCCCGCTGATTCACGAGCATCTGCACTGACGTGCCGCCGCTGGGGCTCGCGCTCATCGTCGTCGCGGCGTTCGTGCATGTGATTCCGCACGCGACGATCAAGCGGGCGGGCGATCGCGACGTTTTCGTCTGGTGGATGCTCCTCGGCAACGCGGTCATTTACTCGCCGTTGCTGTTGATTCAGGTGCCGCGGACGCGGGTCGCGTGGGGGATCATCCTCGCGAGCGGCGTGATCGAGACGGTCTACCTGCTCGCGATCAGCCGTGCCTATGCGCTCGGGAACCTGTCGGTCGTCTATCCAATCGCGCGCGGGTCGGCGCCGCTGTTCCTGCTGGTCGCGTCGATTGCGATTCTCGCGGAGCGGCCGACGGCGTACGGCATCGCGGGGATCGTGCTGATCTCGGTCGGGATTTACGGGGCGCTGGGCGGCGGGTTGCCGTCGGGCGCGGCGTTGGGATGGTCGCTGCTGTCCGGGCTCATGACGGCGACTTACACGACCGTGGACAAGATCGGGATCGAGTTCGTGCAGCCGCTGGTTTACATCTATCTGGTGCTGGTGGTGACGGCGGTGATTTACACGCCGATCGTGCTCATGAGACGGCGGACGAGGGCGTCCGCCGCTCCAGGGTGGAGAAGTGTGCTGATCGCGGCGGTGACGATGCCGCTGGCTTATGCGCTGGTGTTGACGGCGATGCGCCTCGGGATGCCGGCGAGTTACGCGGGCTCGCTGCGCGAGATGAGCGTGATCGTCGCCGCGGCCATCGGCGTCGGCTTCTTCGGCGAGACGATCACGCCCCTGCGCGTCGCGGGTGCCTGCAGCATCGCCGCAGGCATCGCGCTGATTGCGCTACGCGGGTAGTCGTGGTTCTGTGTGGCGCCGGCGCCCTCGCCGGCGCGATCAAGAATGTCGCGCCGCTCCGCGGCGCATCAATACTTCATGCCGCCGGCGAGGGCGCCGGCGGCACACAGAACCTACGAATCACTACTTCTTCAGCGGCATCATGATGACGCTCAGCACGTCCTTCTTCGTCTCGTCGCGCACGAGGTGGGGGTAGCGCAGGCCGCCGTGGTAGTCGACGTGGTAGACGCCGACGAAGTCGCCGTTCTCGGCGATGATCTCGATCGGCTGGGTCGACGTCGTCGAGCCGCGCAGTCCCTCGCGGATCGCGTCGCCGCTGAACTTGCGGCCGTTGACGGAGATGATGCGGAAGCCCGGCGAGATGCCGGCGCGCATCGCGGGGCCGCCAGGCGTCACGTCGCGGACCGCGCCGTTTTCGGTGAGCATCAGGCCGACGCCGGTGCGGAAGTTGAGCGCGCCACGATTGCCCGCTCTCGCCATGTCGTCGCGTTTCGGCGCCTTGTCGTCGAAGACGAGTTTCCAGCCGGCGCGCTCCAGGCCGGTCATCGAGAGGTGCGGATCGACGGAGTTGAGGTGCGTGTTGAAGAACGTGCGCCAGTCGTACGGCTGTACGGCGTTCATCGCCGCGACGAGGTCGTCGAACGTATAGGGCTTCACCATCGGACCGGTGAGGGTGCCGTAGAAGCCGCGGCAGAAGTCGTCGAGCGACTTCTTGTCGCCGCTCAACTGCCGGATGAGGGTGTCGGCGTCGAGCCAGATGAAGAACGACTCGGCGTAGAAGTCGGTGCCGCGCCGCGTCGCCCACCAGTCGCCGCCGGCTTCGTAGAGGACCTGCGCCTCGACCGCGGTATCGGCAAGGGGCCGCCACGTCCTGCCGCCCTCGCTCTCGAGGTCGGCCGCGGTCGTGGCGATGTGCTCGCGGGCCTGCTCGTCTGTCCAGCCGCCGAAGCGCGGCGGCAGGATGAAGCTCCAGTATTCGGTGAGCCCTTCGTAAACCCACAGCAGCTCGTCCTGCATCGGCTTCATGTAGTCCGGGCTGATCAGCCCCGCCGGCCGGCGGTATTTGCCGTTCCAGGAGTGCACATACTCGTGTGCAAGGAGTCCGGCGATGTTGCGCTGGCCGGACGCGCTCTCGAGCGCGTTTTCGGCGACACGGTCGTCGCTCGACTCGTGGTGTTCGAGGCCGAAGTGCGCGACGTTGTCGCTGAGCGTGAGCAGCCAGTGGTAGTCGCGGTAATGACGGCCGCCGAAGAGGAGCCCTGCCTGTTCGACGAGGCGGTCGTACGTCGTGCCGAAGTCCTTCGGCAGCTCCAGCGCGGTGTCGCTGTCGGCGACCATGTCGATCTCGTGCGGCCGTCCGTCCGCTTCATGGAGGTGCACGATCGTCTGATGCACGCCGATCTGCACCGGCGAGTCGATCACGGTCGACAGCGCGGCTTCTTTGAACGTCAGCGTGTCGCCCGCGGCGTGATCGAGCGGCAGCGCCGTCGCGTATTTGAAACCGGCCGGAATCCGCAGCGACGGTGCGACCATGATGTCGTCCGCGCTGTGTCCCTGCGGGAAGAGGACGGCGGTGTTCCAACTGATCACGGCGAGCACCGCGGTGGCGGTGCGTCCGCCGCTGAACGAGCCGCCCGACGGCAGGAGCGAGTCGAGCGTCACGTCGATCGAGCTCACGCCCTGCGGCACGTCGAAGTGGAACGCAAACATCTCGACCGGGTCGCGGCGCCACTCCAGGCGCTGGCCGTTCGCAGTGATTTGAACGTTCACGAGTCCCGCGATCGGGCCGGTCGGTCCGTGCTCGCCCGGAATCCACTTCGGATAGAGGAGCGTCATCGCGCCCGCGGTTGCGGGGATGGTCTCGTGCGCGTGCAGAACTCCGCGCGCGACGTCGGTCGCATCGAGCGCGAGCGACATCGGCTGGGCGAACGCGGCGACGGCGGTGAGAAGGAGGACGAGCGAGAGGGTGATGCGGCGCATTCGGTGAGTCTATTAAACTGGGACCGATGGCGAAACCACGTGCAATCGTGATTGTCTGCGACTCCCTCGGAGTCGGCGAGCTCCCGGACGCGAAAGAGTTCGGCGACGAGGGGTCGAACACGCTCGGCCACGTCCTCGCCGCCGAGCATCCGAGCCTGCCGACGCTGACCCGGCTCGGCCTCCTGCACACGCTGCCGCAGCCGGGCTCGAGCGACACGCCGCAGTCGGCATTCGGCAGGATGAACGAGGTCAGTGCCGGGAAAGACACGACGACCGGCCATTGGGAAATGATGGGCCTCATCGTCGCCGATCCGTTCCGCACGTATCCGAACGGATTTCCACCGGACGTGATCGCGGAGTACGAGAAGCGCATCGGCCGGAAGACGCTCGGCAATAAGCCGGCGTCAGGAACCGTCATCCTCGACGAGCTCGGCGAGGAGCACATGCGCACCGGCTTCCCGATCGTTTACACCTCGGCCGACTCGGTGTTTCAGGTGGCGGCGCACGAGGAGGTCATCCCGGTCGAGGAGCTGTGGCGGATCTGCGCCATCGCGCGGGAGCTGATGCGCGGCGAGCACAACATCGGCCGCATCATCGCGCGGCCGTTCGTCGGTCCTGGCAAGGGGCACTTCAAGCGGACCGCGAACCGGAAGGACTTCAGCGTCCGTCCGACCGGCGAGACGGTCGTGGAGCGCGTGCACAACTCCGGAAAGCGGGTCGTCGGCCTCGGCAAGATCGCCGACATCTTCGATCGCGTCGGGATCGACCAGGAGATCCGGACGGAGTCGAACTCGGACGGCATGCGGCAGACGATCGATCTCGTGCGCGACGGCGACGACGATTTCATTTTCACCAACCTCGTCGACTTCGACTCGAAGTACGGCCATCGCAACGACGCCCGAGGGTATGCGAAGGCGCTGGAGACGTTCGACGGAGAGCTCGCGGCGTTGCTGACGGCGATGCGGCCGGACGATCTATTGTTCATCACCGCCGATCACGGCTGCGACCCGTGCGACGTCTCGACCGACCACACGCGCGAGTACGTCCCGATGCTCATTGCCGGACCGCGCATCACCGGCGCACGCCCGCTCGGTACGCGCGGCACGTTCTCCGACCTCGGCGTATCGATCTGCGACTACCTCGGCATCTCCAGCAGCGGATTTCCGGGGAAGAGCGCTCTCGGCGAAGCTGGAGTGAAATGATGATCGGTCTTCTTCTTGCCATTGCCACATCCCTCCCCCCGGCGCAGATCGCGCGCGTCAGCGACGACGCGAAAGCGATCGATCGCGTCGTCGAGATCAGCCACGGTCACGACGTGCCGACCGACATCCTCCGGCGCCTCGTCAACACGGATCTCGACCTCCTACGAGGCCGTCATGCGGACGACACGTACGACTACGCGTCGTACGAACGCCTCGAGGCGAGCCGGATCACCGACTCGTTTTCGATCGAGCCGACGGGTGAGGACAAACTGAAACGCGTCGAGTCGAAGGGCGACTTCGTCTACCGCGTCGTTCTCGACATGCCGAATCGCCGCATGATCGTCACGCACAACCGGCCGGTGTTCGTCGACCACCTCGAGATCGAGTCGATCCCGATGGCGAGCAGCGCGAAGACGACGAAGATGGTCGACGTCAAGGCGTGGCTGCAGCCGGGCGGGAGCAAGGTCATCGACCTCGACGATATCGGGCGGCACACCACCGTCCGCCTCTTCGCCCGGACCGACTCAAAGAACGGGTACGGCAACATCGACATGGTCCTGATCCAGGCCCGCGTCTTCGACAATCCGGACAGCCCCTACGCCGACGCGGTGTCGAGCGCGAAGGCGATCCAGAAGGCGCTCGACCACGGCGACAACGCGTCGATGCGCGCGATGGCGCAACGGATCGTTTCGGATTTGCAACCGATGCAAGCCGGAAGGCCGTCCATCGCAACGGTGGACGTGACGGCACCTCCGATAGCTGCCCCGGCTGATGTGCAGGTGGAGCTCCAGGCGATCGAAGATCTTCTGACCGGCTCGGAAGCGGAGCGTCGTCAAGGAGTTGACCGTCTCCACCAACTGATTCGGCGGCTGCGGGGACGCTAGTTCACAGATTTTTGCTCGATTTCCTAGGAAATTCGAGTACAATACGCGTCCCTTCGCAGTAACTTCACTCGTTTGTCCCCAACGAACGTATCCGAAAGGAGCCACACTTGTCGTCAATGAAACTCAGTTTCAAGGTCGGGGAGAAGCTCGTTTATCCGAACCATGGAGTCACCGTCGTCGAGCAGATCGGCGAGTCGCCGATTCTCGAGCCGGGAGACAGCTACTACCACCTCAGGTTGCTACAGAATAACTCTCGCCTGATGGTCCCGATCCGTAACACCGAGCGCGTCGGCCTGCGCCGGTTGTATCAGCAGAAGGAGATCAAGGGACTGATCAGCCTTCTGGAGTCGAAGCCCACCAAGTCGCCCACCGACTGGAAGGGCCGCTATCGTGAGAACCTCGAGAAGATGAAGACCGGCCGCCTCGAGGACGTCGCCGACGTTCTGAAGAACCTCAGCGAAGTGCAGCGCCGCAAGAGCCTCTCCTTCCGCGAAAAGAAGATGTACGACCGCGCGAAGTACCTGATCGTTTCGGAAGTCGCCATCGTCAAGGGCATGAACGAGCAGGAAGCGGAAAGACTCATCGAGAAATCGATCGACAAATCGCTCGGCCACTGAGCGACCCCGTCACCAGTTCACGAACGCCGGCCCGCGGGCCGGCGTTTTCGTTTGTGGTACCTTCGAAAACGATGTCGCAGTCAACGCCGGCACGGCTTCCAGAGTGGATCCGGGAGAAGAAGCTCAACCTCCGCGGACTCCATGAAATCAAGTCTCTCCTCCGCGAGCGCGATCTCCACTCCGTCTGTGAATCGCTCGCCTGTCCGAACCGTACGGAGTGCTTCTCCCGCGGCACCGCGACTTTCATGATCCTCGGCGACGTCTGCACGCGGAGTTGCGGCTTCTGCAACGTCACGACCGGCCGTCCCTATGCGCCGCCGTCGCCCGATGAGCCGTACGGCGTCGCCGACGCGGCGAAGCGGATGCGGCTGCGGCACGTCGTCGTCACCTCGGTGACGCGCGACGACCTCCCGGACGGCGGCGCGCAGCAGTTCGCCGAGACGATTCAGGCGCTCCGCGAGCACGTCCCCGGCTGCGTCGTCGAGGTGCTGACGCCGGACTTCCGCGGAAGCGAAGAGGCCATACGCACGGTCGTCGACGCGAAGCCCGACTATGTCAACCACAACGTCGAGACGGTGCCGCGGCTCTACGACTACGTCCGCCCGGGCGCCCGTTTTCAGCGCTCGCTCGACGTCCTGGCGCACGCGAAACGAATCGATCCCGCCATCGTCACAAAGTCGGGACTGATGCTGGGACTCGGCGAAAAGCGTGAAGAGGTGATCGACTCGATGGAGCGCCTGCTCGGCGCCGGAGTCGAGATCCTCACGATCGGCCAATACCTGCAGCCGAAGCGGGAGAAGCTCGACGTGGTCGAGTACATCCATCCCGCGGTGTTCGAGGAGTACCGAGTGCTGGGTGAGGAGATGGGGTATCGCGCCGTCTTCTCCGGCCCGTTTGTCCGCAGCTCGTACATGGCGGACGTGGTGGCGCATGAAGCGAAAACCGCGTCAGATCGATCCTGAAAAGAAAGACACCGGCCCGTACTTCGTCACGTACCTGCCGATCTTTCTCGACTACCTCGCCGTCGAAAAAGGGCTCGCGAAGAACTCGCTGTCGTCATACCGGATCGATCTCCGCCACTTCGGGCACTGGCTGCTCGACCAGGGGCTGGAACTGGAGCGCGTCGAGCGCATCAACATCGTGAAGTACTTCCAGGCGCTCCGCGCGGCCGGCATTTCGGCGCGCAGCGTGGCGCGCGCGCTCGCCGCGATTCGCGGGATGTACCGGTTCCTCGTCGCCGAGCGGCACCTGCGCGCCGATCCGACGGAGAACCTCGAGAATCCGAAGCTCTGGTCGACGCTTCCGAAGTCGCTGCAGACGGAGGAGGTCGAGGCGCTGCTGCGCGCGCCGGCGCTCGACACGAATGAGGGCGTCCGCGACCGGGCAATGCTCGAGCTCCTCTACGCGACGGGACTGCGCGTCTCCGAGCTCGTCCGCGTCCGGATCGACGACGTCGTCATGGACGCCGGCTACCTCCGCACCCTCGGCAAGGGTTCGAAAGAGCGCATCGTTCCGTTCGGCGACGCCGCGCGCGACGCGATGGTGCAGTACATGGAGCACGGGCGTCCGCATCACGACAAGTTCAACGACCCGCACCTCTTCCTGACGGTCCGCGGACGTCCCATGACCCGCCAGGCGTTCTGGGTGAAGATCGGAAAATACGCACGGACCGCGGGGATCAAGACGCACATCTCGCCGCACGTGCTGCGGCACTCATTCGCGACGCATCTCCTCGAGAACGGTGCCGACCTCCGCAGTGTGCAAATGATGCTCGGGCACGCCGACATCTCGACGACGCAGATCTACACGCACGTCTCGCGAGCGCGACTGCAGAAGATGTACGAGACGTTCCACCCGAGGGCATAACGGACGTGAATCGGCCGTTTTCAAACTGAATGCTCCGAAACGCTCTGCTTGCCACGCTTCTGGTTGCCGCCGCCGTGCCGGCGAGCGCGAGCATTGCGCTCTTCACCGACGGCCGGTCGATGAAGGTCGATAAGTTCAAGGCGGTCGAGGACTCGATGCAGCTGACGCTGAAAGGCGGAGGCATCGTGACCGTTCCTCTGGCGCGCATCGATCGCGTCATTGACGACGAGGTGTCGACGCCGGAAGTCGTCGCGGAGATCAAGAAGATCGTCGAGGAGCACCACGGCGTCTTCCCGGAGCGCTCCTGGCGTTACAACGAAGCGAGCACGCCGCTGTTCAACTCGAAGTTCAACGCGACGATCGTCGAAGCGGCGAAGAAGTTCGACGTCGACGCCGCGCTGGTCTCCGCGGTCATCAAAGCCGAATCCGACTTCAACCCGCGCGAGGTGTCGAACAAAGGCGCCCGCGGACTGATGCAGCTCATGCCCGCGACCGCGTCGCGTTTCGGCGTCACGAACTCCTTCGACCCGGTCGCGAACATCTACGCCGGCACCCGCTACCTCCGCTGGCTCCTCGAAACCTTCAACGGCAACGCCGACCTCGCCGTCGCCGCCTACAACGCCGGCGAGGGGAACGTCTGGAAGTACAACGGCGTGCCGCCGTTCCGCGAGACGGTCAACTACATCAACCGCATCGCGAACCACATCCGCAAAGCGATCGACTCGAAGAAGATCGCCGCCGCCGCGCCCGTTGCCGCAATTTCGCGTTAGATTTCTTCTCTCGTGTGGCGCGGGCTTTCCAGCCCGCGTCCCCCGCCCGCCCGGAGCGCAGGCTGGAAAGCCTGCGCCACACGGGGGTTAGACCGTGGCTTCGGCGGGCGCGGGTTCGGCGAGCTTGCGCATCGGCTTGAAGTTGTCGAAGCGGAGGATCATGACGGTGCGGTCGTCGTCGGCGGGGCGGTCGCCGGAGTGGCGGGCGACGGCGTCGAGGATGGCGTCGCGGATCGTCGAGGGGGAGCGTTCCGGCTGCTGGGCGAGCAACGCTTCGAGCTGTTCGAAGCCGAACGGCTCCTGCTGCGGGTCCTGCGCCTCGACGATGCCGTCGGAGAGGTAGACGATGGTGTCGCCCTCCTGGAGGTCGAGCTCGACCGTGCGCGTCACCAGCTCGCTCCGGACGCCGAGGGGGAGAGACGGCGACTCGATGGAGAGCGGCGCGGGCGCGTCCTTGCGCAGCAGGTACGGGTAGAGGTGTCCGGCGTTCGTATGGCGGATCGTGCCGCGCTCGAGGTCGAAGATGGTGAACGCGAGCGTCATGAACGCGCGGCGCTCGGTCGAGCGGTAGACGAGATCGTTCAGGCGGTGGAAGAGCGACGTCTCGTCGGCGCCCTCTTCGACGAGCGTCGTGATTGCCGCCTTGACCATCGCCATCACGAGGCCGGTGGAGAGGCCGTGGCCCGAAACGTCGCCGATCGCCACCGCTAAACGCGATTTGTCGAGGTTGAAGACGTCGTAGTAGTCGCCGCCGATCGACGCCGTCGGCTCGAAGTGGGCGGAGAACGAGACGCCGCGGAACTGCGGGCCTTCCTTCGGCAGCAGGTTCCGCTGGATCGACGCCGCGATCTCGATCTCGCTCTGCAGACGCTCTTTCTCGGCGACGCTGGTGAGGAGCGACGCGATCGACTCGGTCATCCGGTCGAACGACTGCGCCATCTCGCCGAGCTGGTTGTGCGGCTTCATCTTGATGCGGTAGCTGAAGTCGCCGCGCTCGACCGCCTTTGTCCCTTTTTCGATGCGGTTCACGGCGCGCGAGATCGAGAAGATCAGCACCGCCGCGAACGCTGAGGCGAAGAGATACATGATCATCAGCAGCGTCGTGAGGCCGGTGATGATCGCGAAGATCGCCTTCATGATGTTCGACGAGGTCGAGCCGCCGAAGTAGAAGTGCAGCAGGTTCGTGGTCGGATTGGAGATCAGGGTGAAGATCCGCCGCTGCTGCTTCGGTTGCCCCGAGGTCCAATCCGTCATGCCGCCTTCTTCGGTGATGTCGAAGAAGACGATCGACTGCAGCGTCACGATCTTCGTGATCGAGACGCCGCGCTTCTTGAAGTCTTCGAACGTCGAGTCGTCGTCGGTATTGATCTCCTCGCCGCGGCCGCCGCGGTACTCCGTCGCCATGTTCTGCGCGACGATCATGCCGGTGCGGTCTTCGAGCGCGCGCGCCCAGCGGACGTCGAGCGGCTCGGCGAAAACGATCGTACGGTCGCCCGGGTAGGTGCGCGACGCGACGAGGAGCGGCTGATCGCCCCGTACCGACATCCCCGAGAAGTTCGATCCGCGCAGCCATTGCGGGATCGCTTTGCCGCTGTCCTCGTCCGTGTCGTAGACCTCGATCGACTCGTCGGCCGAGTGCGGCTTTTTTCCCTGCACGGCGTAGTCGATTATCTGCGACTCGAGCTGGCCGATGCTCGCCTGCCGCTCCGCCTTGAAGTTCGCGTCGCTCGCCACGCCGGCGATCACGTAGAGGATCGCGCCGAGGAGGATCGCGAAGAGGAAGAACGGCAGAACGCCGATCATCATGTAGCTGAGGAACAGCCTGCGGCCGACGGTCCAGAAGAGCTTGCGGAGGACCCAACGCGCGGCGATGGCGAGGCCGTAGAGGGTGAGCGCGATGACGAGGAGCCACGCCAGGAACAGCAGGAACGTCACTGCCGCGGTGCTGACGTGAAAGCGGTGGAGGAGCTTGCCGACCTGATCGAGAACGACGATCGCCACGACTCCGCTGAGCCACAGCACGAGCGTCGGCGGTACGCCGCGGCGCTTGGGCGGTTCAGGAGGACGCACGGGGAGCATCGCGGCCATCATAAGGCTCCCTGTAATTACGTCGCGGTTGCAGTCAGGTTTCCGGGAATCAGCGGGTCACGGAACGCCGGCGCGGAGGTGCCTGCGGCGTCATGCTCACCGACCAGATCTCGAGCGAGTCGTCGGTCAGGAGATAGAGCCTTCCCGCTGTCTGCGCCACCGAGCGGATCACGGCGGGGACGGACGACCATTGCGGCTGTGCGCTGCGGCTGACGAGAAGACACGTTCCGACCGAAGCAACGCGTTGGTCCCTGAACGCGAAGCCGGAGACGGGGTCGGCCTGGAACGCGGGTGGGATATCGGTCCGCTGCGCGAGCTGCAGGTCGTACGAGTAGAGCTGATCGCCGGCGACGTAGACGTTGTTGCCCGAGAGCGCGATGGAGACCGGCGTCGTGGTGCCCCCGGCCGCCACGCTCTTCGTCAGCAGCGGCGCCCCCGCA